>NZ_CAUQPH010000009.1:0-64602 GCF_963519925.1 uncultured Stenotrophomonas sp.
CGTCCAGGTGCATGCGGCTGCGCGACGCCACCGCGCGCAGCCGCAGGTCGACATTGGCGCGGGTCAGCAAGGTCGGCTGCGCGGCCAGCAACTGGTCCAGCAGCGCGGCGCCGACGTTGCCCGGGCCGATCACGCCGACCGAGAAGGTCTGCGGCGACAGCCAGAAGCCTGCGTGTGCGGCACGCAGCGCCTTGGTCGCATGGCGGCTGTCCACCGCCACCGAGATGTTGCGCTCGGACGAGCCCTGTGCGATCGCCAGGATGTTCACCTGCGCGCGCCCCAGCGATTCGAACAGGCGCGCGGCCACCCCGGGCTGCCCGGCCATGCCGTCGCCCACTGCGGCCAGCACGCTGACGTTGTCGGTGAGCTGGACCCGCTGCACCTGGCCCAGCCCGAGTTCATGCGCGAAGGCCTGCAGCAGGGCATCGCGCGCACGCCCGGCTTCGGCCTGGCGCACCACGCAGCAGATCGAGTGTTCGGACGAGCCCTGCGAAATCATCACCACCGACACATGTGCGTTGCGCAGCGCCGCGAACACGCGCTCGGCCGTGCCCGGCACACCGATCAGGCCGGTGCCTTCCAGATTGAGCAGGGCCAGTTCGGCGCTGAGCGTAAGCCCCTTGATCGGACCCGACGCGGTGCGCTCGGCGGTGATGCGGGTGCCGGGATGATCGGGATGGAAGGTATTGCGGATGATGATCGGCAGGCCACGTTCGATGGCCGGCGACATCGTCTGCGGATGTACCACCTTGGCGCCGAAATAGGCCAGTTCGCAGGCCTCGTCATAGCTCAGTGCCTCCAGCTGCACCGCTTCGGGCACCACCCGCGGATCGGCCGAAAGCACCCCGTCCACATCGGTCCAGATGTGCAGTTCGTCGGCGTCGAACAGCGCGGCGAAGATCGCCCCGGAGTAGTCGCTGCCGTTGCGCCCGAGCGTGGTCACGCGGCCGCGCCGGTCGCGTGCGACGAATCCGGTTGCCACCACCCGCGCGGCGGCATTAGCCTCGCGCCAGCTGGCCAGGCGCTGCGCGCTCTGCACCCAGTCCACGTCCACCCCGAGTTCGCCGCGATCGACCACCAGCACATCGCGCGCATCCAGCACCGAGCACGCTTCGCCCCGGCTGTGCAGGTAGTGGCCGAGCAGGTGCGCCGAATACACTTCGCCCAGGCCCTGCACGCGGTCCAGCACTTCGGCCGGCAGTTCGCCGATCACCGCCAGCGCCGCCAGCACTTCGGCCAGCTGGTCGAAACGTGCGTCCAGCCATTCCACCGTGTCGCCGGCATGCTCGCCCAGCAACGACACCGCCGCACCGCGATGGCGCGCACGCAGCGCATGCCAGTCCTCGCGCCACTGCGGCGCGTTGTCCGCGGCCGCACCGGCCAGGGCGATCAACGCATCGGTCACCCCCTTCATCGCCGACACCACGGTGACCTGCACCGCCTCGTCGCGGGCCAGCAGCAGCTGCGCTACATGGCGGTAGCGGTCGGCATCGGCGACCGAGGTACCCCCGAACTTGTGCACCACGGTCGCCGTAGCGGCACGCAGGGCGGAGGACGCGCCTGCCGCTGCAGCGGCATCGGAGGGAGCGGCGTCGGGTGAAGCGGCAACGTGGGACATACTGACCTCGATTCGAGGCCCCGCGACATCCAGGCTGAAGGAGATTCCCCGCAACCTGGTCTGGTGCGGGGCCGTTGTTTTCGGAAATTACGCGAAGACGACGGGCCGCACCAGGCGAGTGGTGACGGTGGTAATGGTGGTGGTGCCGAGGGCCAGGCGCGCACGGGCACTGCCGCCGTTGACGGCGGTGGTGCTAAGCGGGACGGTGGCGGCGGCAAGGACCATGGGCCAAGAAAACTACGCCGGCCATACGCTTGTCAAGTGCTGCACCGCAAAACGGCATTCACCGCGAACGGTCCGCATCGTCGGCAAAAAAGGTTGCGGATGTGACCAACGTGCCGCAGCCGACACTCAGCCGACGTGCTGGGCCACCGCGCGCGGAGGACGGTGGGCGTGGGCGCACAGCAGCACCCCCGACACCAGGCAGACGATGGCCACGACTTCCATATGGGTGGGCCAGCGCTGCTGCCAGGCGAAGCCGTACAACAGTGCGAACAGGGTTTCGAACACGATCATCTGCCCGGTCATGGTCAACGGCAGGCTGCGGCTGGCGCGGTTCCAGCAGGCGTTGCCGACCACCGACGCCACTATCGCCACGCCGGCGCTGACGACCCAGAACCACATCCACGCGCCGGCGGCATGCACCGTGCTGGACAGCACGAACGCACTGGGCACCAGCAGCAGTGCCAGTGCGCCGGTGGTGACCCCGGTCAACAGCGACCAGTCGTGCCCGGACAGGTCCGGACGTCGCGCCAGCCAGCGGCTGTTGCCGATCGAGTACAGCGCCCAGGAGAACAGCGCGCCGACCGCGCACAGCAGGCCCAGCAGGCGTTGCTGGGTCGACCCCTGCGCATGCTCGGACTGCAGCGCCTCATAGCCGACCAGCGCCACCCCGAGCAGGCACAGGCCCAGCGCGGGCGCCAGCTGGCGCAACGGCACCGCGCCCTGTTCGCGCGCGCCGACCACGGTCACCACCACCGGGATCAGCCCCACGATCAGCGAGGCGGCCGCGCCACCAGCCCACTGCACGGCCTTGGCCAGCAGCACGAAATACACCAGGTTGCCGGCCAGGCTCAGCCACAGCAGTCCGCGCCATTCCGGCGCGCCGATGCGCTGGTGCAGTTGGCGCCAGCGCGGCGCCAGCAACACCACGGCAATCAGGCCATAGACCAGGTAGCGCCCGGCCGACAGCTGCACCGGGCTGAACTGGCTCAACACGGCCGGCGCCAGGAACACCACGCCCCACAGCGCGCCGGCGGCAATGCCGTTGGCGATGCCCACGCCCATCGAACGATTCATCTACGCCCTGCACCCGGCAAAGGAAAGTCCGCGCCAGTGTAGGTGGGAAGCCACCGTCGATCTTGACCCAGGCTACTGCGCGGACCGGTGGCGGCGTCGGTAGTCGGCCGGTGTCATGCCCCATTCGCGTCGCAGCGCACGGGTCAGCGCGCTCTGTTCGGAGTAACCGGCGTGCTGGGCGATGGACGCGATGGGCGCGTCGCTATCGACCAATCGCCCCCGCGCCCAGCGCAGCCGGCTGCCGCTCAGCCAGCCCTGCGGACTGAGCCCGAACGCCCGCTGGAACAACGCATGCACGCGACTGGTACTGACCCCTACCTCGTTGGCAATGCGCTCAACCGGCCACGCCTGCCCGGGGGCCGCCTCGATGCGCGCGCACACTGCCTGCAGGCGGGTAGCGCTGCCGGCCAGAGAAAACGCCTCCAGCAGCGCAGGCAGCTCCAGCGCCACCACGTCGGCCTCGACACATTCGTCCGGTACCGTGCCCACCCGCTGCGCCATCCGCCGCACCTGGGCTGGAAGCGCCAATACGGGCTGTCGTTGAAGGCGCTCAAGGGTGTCGTCATCGAACATGTCGGCCGGACAGTCGACGATCAGGAAACGATCGTCATCGCCGGCGGCCTGGGCGTGCCCCGCCAGTGGCGCGACGAAGGCCCCCTGCAGCAGATCCAGCCGTGCGCCCCGCCCTTCCAGCTCGAATGCCAGTTCACCGCGCACCGGCAGCACCCACTGCGCGAACGCGTGGCGATCGACGCTGGAATCGCGCCCATACTGGCGAACGTTGAAAGCAGGTGAAGACATGCGCGCAAGTCTGCGCGCGGTTGCAGAAACCTGCAACGCGTCACGGCAAGGGGCCGAGGGGTGGGTGGTATAAGAGGGTGTCGCGCCGGACGTACCGACGTTCTGTACAGGGAGTACTCGATGACATACCTCACGCTGAGCCAGGCTCCGCACCTGCTGCCGACCGTTGCCCGCTGGTATTTCGATACCTGGGGTGCGCGTGTTCCAGGGCACACCTACGATGACGAACAGCAGCGCCTCGAGGTGTTCCTGCACGACAACGAGCTGCCAATGCTGCTGATGGCCATGCAGAACGACGTACCCATCGCCGCCGCGCAGCTGAAATTCCACGAGCGGACCGAGCATCCTGAACGGCTGCATTGGCTGGGCGGTGTGTTCGTCACCCCGCAACACCGGGGCCGCGACCTGGCCAGCGCGATGATCGAAGCCCTCATGCAGAAAGCGCGCGGCTATGGCGTGCGCGAAGTGTTCCTGCAGACCGAGCACGACGATGGGGGACTGTATGCACGGTTGGGGTGGGAGCCGCTGGAGCGGCAGACCCATCGCACCGGCGTGCCGGTACGCATCATGCGGCGCGTGTTGCCGATTGCCCGGTAAACGCTGTGCCTACGCGTGGTCGATCCAGCTCAGCGGAAACGAACCGGCTGAGGTGCCGGGCGGTCGGCCAGGGAGCCCATGGTGAAGGTATAGCCGGCTTCTTCCAGCAGCTTGCGCATGCGCAGCTCTGCCCGCTTGGGATACGCCAATGAGGTAGGTGCATGCAGCGCATAGGCGGTGGAACGCCCACCCTGCATGTCACGGGTGACCGAGGACTGGTTCGTCTCGCATGCGTTCGACCACAGGTTCAACAACACCTGGGGTCCAATGGACTGGTTGTTGCCGAGGCGAAGCGTGAGCCAACGCATGTGTTCCATGAGCAATCCCAGCGGTACGTGTGTTCGAGTATGCACCATATCCGGGGTGGCCGTACGGCGGGGTCTGGACCCACCTTTCCGCAAACGCAGACGCCCCGGCTGAACCGGGGCGCCTGCATTATGGCAAGGCGGCTGGCGCCGCCGGAGCCATTACGACTTCATGGCGTGCTTGCGGTTGCGCATCACGTTATGGGTCTCTTCCACCTGCGGCAGCAGGCGGGTGACTTCAGCGCGGGCGGCCGGCGGGGTGTCGTTGTCGGTGAGGGCGTCGCGGAATGCCTTCAGCAGGCGATCCTCGGATTCCTCCAGCTCGGCAACATAGCCGTACTGCGTGTCGCCCAAGGTGGCGCGAACCTTGCCGTAGAACTGCTGCATCGAGCCGACCATGGTGCCGTGCTCGGCCGGCTTCGCACCGGTAGCGGCCACAGTGCTGCTCAGCGCGGAAACGATATCGGCCTTGACGGCGGCAATGCGGGTGAACAACTGCGACAGCTCGGCATCCTTCACGTTAGTGGCAGCTTCGGTGTAGAAGTCCTTGCCATCACGGGCGATCTCGATGAGGTCGTTGAGGGTGTGCGCGGTCTTGGATTCGGTGCTCACTGATTTCTACTCCTGGGAAAAATTCTGTGGTGACCCGTGTCGGGGTGAATCCACTTTTCCGCAGTTGCAATGAAGTCGGCGTGACCTTCCAACGACAGCGTTAAGCGATGTGTTGACCGTGGAAACGCCATGTTTTCGCGACGTGTTTTAGGCGCAGACAACGTCGTCACATCTCGCGAGGCGAAGGGAACGAACAAAGAAAAGCCGCACTGTGTGCGGCATTGCTCCAGTCATGTCAGCGCGGGTTCGGTGGCACCGGTGCCTCGATCGGCGGACGCTCCGGCTGCGGATCACGCTCCGGCGGAACCTCACCCGGCGGCTCCGTCACCGGCGGCTCGGACGGTGGCGGTGCCTCTACCGGCGGCTCCGGCGCAGCAGGTTCGGGCTCCGGAGCTGGCACGTGCGCCGTGGGCTGCCACGGGAATTCAAGGGAGGTGGCGACAAGTGCCATGGAGTGGTTCCTGCAACGGTGGTGTTGCAGCCACGGTGACAGCTTCCTCGTCAAACCACGGCGAGGAACGCGTGCACGGCGTGTTTTCGATGGTGGGTCCATCGATGGTGACCCCAGCCCGATTCGAACGGGCGACCTTCCCCTTAGGAGGGGGACGACCCTTCTATAGGGCGCAAGAAATTTGCTCGCCACTGTGCCAACTGTGTGCCAAGCCCTACCCCAGAAACGCCCCAAAGTGGCGGCCCACGCCCATGCCTGGGCATAGGCCTCCCAATTGCGTGAAGGCCACAACGAGCGGAGAGGTCCGCTTCCGGCCAGAAGCGGACATCCGATTCACCCTCGATGAACATCCCTAATCTGCCCCACTCACCAGTTCCGCTTCAGCGGTGTCCCGACGGATGTCGAACGGCCCGTCCCCGCCGGACAATTCGTCGCCGTCATAGTCAGCAATACCCGACGTCGATGGAGGCCTATCGAGTGAGCCGGTCGGTCAACACGCCCCGGAACAATCGGGAAGAGCTGCTGGAGCCGGTCGCCGCTTTATTGAACGTCTCGAGCCGCAGTCGAGATAGCTCATAAACATCGGCCCGGTTGGCGCAATCGACTGGCCCGACCCTTCTAGGTGACGCGCTCAGCAATGCAGCGATTCTGCTGTTTGCCCCAGTACTCGACGCGCACATTCAAGGTCCCCTGCCAATGCGTGACGCTCGTCCCAGTAAAGTCAAGGACTGCGCGCGCTATAACCCGAGAGGCGTTGCACAATGTTAGCGTTCGATGGTGACCAGTGATGGCCACAAACGACTTCCAGGATAATTTTTATGTCGATAAGCACTTTGCTGTTGCTGGCAGCATTAGCGCAAAGCACCGCGACTCTATCTACTCCCGAAGCAACATCCAGCGAAGCTGAAATCGCAGTAGCTGCATTCGCTCAAGAATTCGGCGTAACGAAAGAAGAGGCAGGCAAGAGAATTGAGGCCAACGACGCTATTAACCAGTATGTCGAGTCGCTGCGTGAACGCTACAAGGCCCGCCTTACATTCATCTCTGTTGAGCAGTTTCCAGACCAGCATATCGTCGTCGGGCTTAAAGGCCCACAGATCATTCCCACTCAGCGAATGTCCGGCGAAGGTGCAACCGTACGTGTGGAGTTCGAGGAAGGGTATCCCTACGATAAGGCCGAGTTCAGAGCGATCGTAGAGAATTCATTGAAGGAGGCCAAGAAAATCATTCCCGGAATTACAGGCATGGAAGGCAGACCTGAGCTTGGGACTGTCAGAATTCATGTTCAGGACCGCTCAGACAATGGACACAGCAAGGCAGCGGCCCAACTTGGGGCTAAGTTCGGCGTCAAGTTCGAAATCGTATACGGGCAGGGGCGCAGCGCCAATGCCGCGTAGACCCGCGGCGGTGCCATCTTCCAAGCAAACGGACGCACCTGCACCTCGGGGCTCAGAAGAGCCAATCATGCGGCTGAGGCCATTGAAGTGGCTCACCCTATTTGAGAACACGTCCTCAGCACCCGCCATGTCAAACCTCCGCCTCCAGGAGCGGGAGATGTGGCGCGGATTCGATGATTCGGCCATCGCGCACTCATGCATTGCATGGAACGGCAACGCTAAGTTGTTCGATGACTCGCGTCTGAGCGCCATCGTATGTTGTCAGGCTGCTGGTGCCGTCTCGCGTCAGTCCAAGAACCCACACAGGGGCCATGCCAAATGCAATGGCATATTAAGACTTACGAACTCATCGGAAGTCATTGAATTTGGTGACCCCGGCCCGATTCGAACGGGCGACCTTCCCCTTAGGAGGGGGACGCTCTATCCAGCTGAGCTACGGGGCCGATGTGCGGTGGAGGCATGCTGCCTTTGCCGCTGGCCGCCCGCACATTGCATGCGGGCAGCTGTGAAGGATACCCACATTCAGCGACGGGACCAAGGCCGATCCCGCCGCAAGGTGGGCAGACTCAGCGGATATCCAGCTCCGCGAAGCCCTTGACCAGCTCGTCCACGGCCTTGATCTGGGCCAGGAACGGTTCCAGCGCGCTCAGCGGCAAGGCGCTCGGGCCATCGCAGCGGGCGTGGTCGGGGTCGCGGTGCGCTTCCAGGAACAGGCCGGCCAGGCCCAGCGCCATGCCCGAGCGGGCCAGTTCGGCCACCTGGCGGCGGCGGCCGCCGGAGGCTTCGCTGCCGGCGTCGCGGCGCTGCAGGCTGTGGGTGACGTCGAAGATCGCCGGCAGGCCGCCGGTGGATTCAATCATCTCGCGGAAGCCCAGCATGTCCACGACCAGGTTGTCGTAGCCGAACTGCGAACCGCGCTCGCACAGAATGATGTTCTCGTTGCCGGCTTCGCGGATCTTGGACACGATGTGCTTGATCTGCGTGGGGCTCAGGAACTGCGGCTTCTTGATGTTGACCGCACGGCCGGTTTCGGCGATGGCCACCACCAGGTCGGTCTGGCGGGCCAGGAACGCCGGAATCTGCAGCACGTCGACCACTTCGGCGACCGGCGCGGCCTGCGCCACTTCATGCACGTCGGTGATCACCGGAATGCCGAAGCGGCGCTTGACCTCTTCGAAGATGCGCAGCCCTTCGTCCAGGCCGACGCCACGGAATGATTTGATCGAGGAGCGGTTGGCCTTGTCGAACGAGGCCTTGAACACGTACGGAATGCCCAGCTTGCGGGTCACCGTGGTGAAGTGCTCGGCCGCATGCAGGGTCGAATCGAGGTCTTCGAGCACATTCAGGCCGCCGAACAGCACGAACGGGAGACGGTTCCCAACGACGACGCCTTCTGCAACGGTAACGTTCATTCAGATTCCTGGGGGCGAACAATGGTGGCCATTCTACCGGGTTGGGTGGCCCGACCAACGGTCGGGCGCTACCGGGAAGGCGATCCGGCAGATGAGGCGCAACCGCGGCGGGTGCCGAGCGTGGGTCGGTACCGGCGGACGGCGACGGGTTAGAATCGTCGTTCTGCACGCCGCCCCCCACCCTGCCAGCGGCTGCGCCCTTTTTTGATTCGCAACAGGAGTTTGCATGTCCTCTGACCTGCTCAAGGCGCTTGGCCTCGACGCGACCAACGCTGGCACCTATCTCGGCAACGGGGAGTGGTCCAAGGCCACCGACGCCGGCGTGATCACCCCGGTCAATCCGACCACCGGTGAGGCCATCGCCCAGGTGTACGCCACCACCGACGCCGACTACGAGACCATCGTCGCCCGCGCCCAGGAAGCCTTCACGGTGTGGCGCACTACCCCGGCCCCGCGCCGCGGCGAAGCCGTGCGCCTGTGCGGCGAAGCACTGCGCGCGCACAAGGATGCGCTGGGTTCGCTGGTCGCGCTGGAAATGGGCAAGAGCAAGCCGGAAGGCGACGGCGAAGTGCAGGAGATGATCGACATCGCCGACTTCGCCGTGGGCCAGAGCCGCATGCTGTACGGCTACACCATGCATTCGGAACGCCCCGGCCACCGCATGTACGAGCAGTACCAGCCGCTGGGCCTGGTCGGCATCATCAGTGCGTTCAACTTCCCGGTCGCGGTGTGGGCATGGAATTCGTTCCTGGCCGCGATCTGCGGTGACGTGTGCCTGTGGAAGCCGTCCAACAAGACGCCGCTGACCGCGATCGCCTCGATGAAGATCTGCAACGAGGCGCTGCGCGGCGCCGGCTTCCCGGACATCTTCTTCCTGATCAACGATGCCGGCACCGCGCTGTCGGAAAAGATGGTGGCCGACAAGCGCGTGCCGCTGATCAGCTTCACCGGTTCGACCCAGGTCGGCCGCACGGTCGCGGAAAAGGTGGCGCACCGCCTCGGCCGCTGCCTGCTGGAACTGGGCGGCAACAACGCGATCATCCTCGACGAAACCGCCGACCTGAAGCTGGCCATCCCCGGCATCGTGTTCGGTGCGGTCGGTACCGCCGGCCAGCGCTGCACCACCACGCGCCGGCTGATCGTGCACGAATCGATCCATGACGACGTGCTGGCCACGCTGATCAAGGCCTACAAGCAGGTCGAAGGCAAGATCGGCGACCCGACCGACCCGGCCAACCTGATGGGCCCGCTCAACGGCGACGGCGCCGTGCAGCAGTTCCTGGCCTCCATCGAGAAGGCCAAGGCCAGCGGCGGCACCGTCGAAACCGGCGGCACGCGCATCGACCGCGCTGGCAACTTCGTGCTGCCGGCCATCGTGACCGGGCTGAAGAACAGCGATGAAGTGGTGCAGCACGAAACCTTCGCGCCGATCCTGTACGTGATGAAGTACAGCACCCTGGACGAAGCCATCGACATGCAGAACGGCGTGCCGCAGGGCCTGTCCTCGTCGATCTTCACCCAGAACCTGAAGGCGGCCGAGCGCTTCCTGTCGGCGGCCGGTTCGGACTGCGGCATCGCCAACGTCAACATCGGCACCTCCGGTGCGGAGATCGGTGGCGCGTTCGGCGGTGAGAAGGATACCGGCGGCGGCCGCGAGTCCGGTTCGGATGCATGGAAGGTCTACATGCGCCGCCAGACCAACACCATCAACTACTCCGACTCGCTGCCGCTGGCCCAGGGCATCAAGTTCGACCTGTGACGGGCGCGAGCCAGAGCGTGCCGACCAACGGTCGGCACCTACCGGAGACGGCCGATGGCCGCCGCGTCCTGGACTTTTCGGGTCGCCGGGTGCTGGTCGCCGGCGGCAGCAAGGGCATCGGCCGCGCCATGGCGCTGGCCTTTGCCGGCGCTGGCGCTGCGGTCTCGGTGTGCGCCCGCGGCGAAACCGGGCTGGCGGCATTGCGTGATGACGCTGCCGCGCTCGGGCTTGCCGTGCATACCGAGGTCGCCGACCTCGCGCGGGTGGACGACATCGGCCGCTGGCTGGCCGGTGCCGCCGAGGCGCTGGGCGGCATCGACGTCCTGGTCAACAATGCCACCGGCTATGGCATGTCCGACGACGAGGCCGGCTGGGAGGCCAGCCTGGGCGTGGACCTGATGGCGGCGGTGCGGGCCTCGCGGCTGGCCCTGCCCTGGCTGCAACAGTCCGCCGACGCCTGCATCCTCAACCTGGCCTCCATCGCCGCGCAGCAGCCGCGCCCGGGCGCGGCCCCCTACGGTGCGGCCAAGGCCGCGCTGATGCACTACACCACCTCGCAGGCGCTGGCCGTGGCCCCGCACCGGATCCGGGTCAACGCCATTGCCCCGGGCTCGATCGAATTCGAGGACGGCCTGTGGGCACGCCGCCGCAGCGACGATCCCGCGCTCTACCACGGCACCCTGGCCAAGATCCCGTTCGGGCGCTTCGGGCAGCCGCAGGAGGTCGCCGACGCGGCCTTGTTCCTGTGTTCGCCGCTGGCACGCTGGATCACCGGCCACACCTTGAATGTCGACGGCGGCCAGGTCTTGATGGGATAAACCCGGCACTGGCCCTATCATTCACCTGTCCTCCCCCGTCCCCAGGAGCCACATGAGCCTTCCGCCCCGTCAAACCAGCCCGATGGCGCTGATCAGCCTGATCGCCGGGATCCTGGGCTGGACCGCCCTGCCGTTCCTGGGCAGCGTCGTGGCCATCATTACCGGGCACATGGCCCGCGCCGAGATCCGCCGTCGGCCGCTGGAACTGGAAGGCGATGGTCTGGCACTGGCCGGCCTGATCATGGGCTGGGTGGTGGTGATCGGCAGCCTGCTGGCGCTGCTGGCCATCGTGATGTTCTTCGGTGGCCTGGCCTGGTTCGTTTCCCTGCAGTCGTGAGGTGCCCATGAGCGGTTCGGACCCCACCGGACGTTTCAGCAACCGCGTAGCCGATTACGTCCGCTACCGGCCCGATTACCCCCCGGCGCTGCTGGACTGGCTGCATCGCGAGATCGGCGTGTCCACCGGAACGCTGGTGGCCGACATCGGCGCCGGCACCGGTATTTCCACCCGGCTGTTCCTGGCCAGTGGGCACCCGGTGATCGCGGTGGAACCCAATGCGCCGATGCGTGAGGCCGCCGAAGCGCTGCTGGGCCAGGAGTACCTGCGCCTGAAGCTGGTGGACGGCACCGCCGAGGCGACCACGCTGGCCGACGACAGCGTCGGCCTGGTCAGTGCGGCGCAGGCCTTCCACTGGTTCGACACCACCGCAGTGCGTCGCGAATGGGCGCGGATCCTGCAGCCGGGCGGCCTGGCGCTGGTGTTCTGGAATTCGCGCCTGCTCGATGCTTCGCCGTTCCTGGTCGGCTACGAGCAGTTGCTGCTGGAGTTCGGTACCGACTACACCGAGGTCGCCGAGCGCTACCAGGACGATGACACCATGCGCGCGTGGTTCGGCAGCGGGCTGCGCGGTGTCGCGCAGTTCCCCAACACGCAGTACATGGACGCGGAGGGCCTGCGCGGCCGCCTGCTGTCGTCGTCGTATGCGCCGCCGCCGGGCCATCCCCGCCATGCGCCGATGCTGGAGGCGCTGCAGCAGCTGTTCGACGCGCATGCGGTGGACGGCAGGATCGCTTTCGAATATCACACCCGTGCCTTCGTCGGCACGCTGGACTGACTGGACGCCATGTACTCGCTTGCCCGACCCTTCCTGTTTTCCCTGGACGCCGAACGCGCCCACGGCCTGGGCCTGAGTGCGCTGGAACTCGCCTACCGTTCCGGCACCACGCCGCTGCTGGCGCGCCGCCCAGCCCCCTTGCCGACCACCGCCCTGGGGCTGCGCTTCCCGAACCCGGTCGGCCTGGCCGCCGGCCTGGACAAGAACGGCGAGCACATCGATGCGCTGTTCGCGCTGGGCTTCGGTTTCGTGGAAATCGGCACCATCACCCCGCGCGCGCAGGAAGGCAATCCGAAGCCACGCCTGTTCCGCCTGCCGGCCCACCAGGCCATCATCAACCGCATGGGCTTCAACAACCTGGGCGTGGATGCGCTGGTGCGCAATGTCGAGCGGGCGCAGCGCCGCAATGGCCTGCTCGGCATCAACATCGGCAAGAACAAGGACACCCCCAACGAGCAGGCGTTCGACGATTACCAGCATTGCCTGCAGAAGGTGTACCCGCTGGCTGATTACATCACCGTCAACATCTCCTCGCCCAATACCGCTGGCCTGCGCGAGCTGCAGGAGGAAACCGCGTTGCGCCAGCTTGTCTCGCAGCTCCGCGACAGCCAGGAAGCGTTGGCGGCGCAGCATGGAAAGCGCGTGCCGATGCTGGTCAAGGTCGCGCCGGACCTGAGCGACCGCGACATCGACGCCGCCGCGCGCGTGCTGGGCGAACTGCAGGTCGACGGCGTGATCGCCACCAACACCACCATCGACCGCAGCGCGGTCGCGGGCGACCCACGGGCCAGCGAAGCCGGCGGCCTGTCCGGTGCGCCGCTGCTCGGCCAATCCACCCTGGTGCTGCGCCGCCTGCGCGCGCGCCTGCCCGAATCCATGCCGCTGATCGGCGTCGGCGGCATCCAGTCCGGTGCCGATGCGGTGGCCAAGATGGCCGCCGGCGCTGCCCTGGTGCAGTGCTACAGCGGCCTGATCTTCCAGGGCCCGGCGCTGGTGCATGACTGCGTCGAGGCCATCCGCCGTCGTCGCGAAGCCCCCAGCCGCGGCGCCGTGGCCCCCCTATGAGTACTGCAATGCCTGCCTGGTCGCTGACCGAAAACGCCTCGCTGAAGGCGCTCAATACCTTCCACGTCGACGCCAGCGCCGAACAGCTGCTGGAACTGCACGAGCCCTCCCTGCTGCCCGAGGTGCTCGCCCTGCCCCAGGTCGCCGGCACACCGCTGCTGGTCCTGGGCAGTGGCAGCAACGTGCTGCTGGCCGACAACGTGCCCGGCACGGTGCTGGTGTTCGCCAACCGCACCATCGAGGAACTGGAACATCGCGCAGACCACACGGTGGTGCGCGCCGGCGCCGGTGTGAACTGGCATGGGCTGGTGATGTGGTCGTTGCAGAACGGTCTGTCGGGCCTGGAAAACCTGGCGCTCATTCCCGGCACCGTCGGGGCCTCGCCGATCCAGAACATCGGTGCCTATGGCGTGCAGGTCGATGAGTTCATCCAGGCCGTGGATGCGTGGGACCGTGCCACCAACCAGTGGGTCCGCCTGGATAACGAAGCCTGCGCGTTCGGTTACCGCGACAGCGTGTTCAAGCGCGAGCCGGACCGCTACCTGATCACTTCGATCGAACTGCGCCTGCCATTGCTGCATGACCTGCGCCTGGGCTACGCCGGCATCGCCGAGGAAATGCAGGCCATGGGCGTGGAACTGCCGGTCGCCGCCGACGTTGCCAATGCAGTCATCGCGATCCGCCGGCGCAAGCTGCCGGATCCGGATGTGCTGGGCAATGCCGGCAGCTTCTTCAAGAATCCGGTGCTGCCGCTGGAACAGGTGGAGGTGCTGCTGCAGCAGTTCCCCGATCTGCCGGTGTATCCGGCCGACCGCGACGACCGGCGCAAGCTGTCGGCCGGGTGGATGATCGAGGCCTGCGGTTGGAAGGGGTTCCGTGAAGGCGATGCGGGCGTCTCCGCGCAGCATGCGCTGGTGCTGGTCAACCACGGTTCGGCCAGTGGCGCCGAGCTGCTGGCGCTGGCGCGGCGCATCTCCGCGTCGGTGCTGGAAAAGTTCGGCGTGCCGATCGAACCGGAGCCGCGCCTGATCGGCGCGCAGTGGTGACCCCACCGCTCGCCCTGCCCGCGCCGACGCCGATGCGTGCGGCGCTGCTGATGCTTGGCAGCACGATGGCCTTCGGGCTGATGGCGATCGCGATCCGCTACGCGTCCGGCCACGTGCCCACCCAGGAAGTGGCGTTCTTCCGCAACGCGTTCGGCCTGCTCGCGCTGCTGCCGTTCCTGCTGCGCCCGGGCAGCTCGCCGTTCCGCACCCGGCAGCTGCCGCGCTATTTCGTGCGCAGCCTGATCGGGCTGGCCTCGATGCTGTGCGCGTTCTGGGCCATCGGCCACCTGCCGATCTCGCAGGCGATCTCGCTGTCGTACTCCACGCCGCTGTTCGTCACCATCGCCGCCGTGCTGTTCCTGGGCGAAACCGTGCGCATGCGCCGCTGGGCCGCGGTGATCTTCGGCTTCATCGGCGTCCTGATCATCGTGCGCCCGGGCGCCGCGTCGTTCAGTCCCGGCCTGCTGGTGGCGGTGCTGGCAGCGGTCCTGAGTTCGCTGGTCGCGATCCAGATCAAGCAGCTCACGCGCGTGGACGGCGCCGACACCGTGGTGTTCTACACGTATGTGTTCTGGGTGCCGATGTCACTGGTACCGGCGCTGTTCGGCTGGGTCTGGCCGAACGCCACGGGATGGGCCTGGCTGGCCGCGACCGGCCTGCTGGGCACCCTGGGCCAGCTGCTGTGGACGCGTGCGCTGCGGCTGGGTGAAGTGTCCGCGCTGACCCCGATCAGCTTCATGCAGCTGCCACTGGTCAGCCTGCTGGGCTGGCTGCTGTTCAATGAGACCCTGGACCGCTGGACGGTGATCGGGGCCGGCATCATCCTGGCCGCCAATGCCTACATCGCCCACCGTGAAGCGGTACTGGTGCGGCGCGCGGCCTCCGAGGCTGCCACCGCTGCGGCCAAGCCGGGCGAGTAGCCGAGCGCCGACGGCTCAGGACGCCATTGCAGCCGCCGCCGACCAGCTGCGTGCGGCGGCATCAATCACATTGCCGGGCGCGAACTGATCGTCCATGTAACGCAGCGCCTGCCGGCGCTGGCTGGGCGGCCGCGTCGCGGCGCCCGGTTCCAGCATCAGGTCGTGGAATTCCTGCAGGTCGTGCAGCACGCGCCAGTGGCGGTAGTACGCCAACCGTACCGGATCCAGCGCCACGGCGCCGTATCCCTGCTGGAAACCCGGCGGATCATCGCGGCCCCAGCGACCGCCGACCCCGGCCCCGACGAACATCAGGTCGCGCTCGCGCGGCGCCAGCACCATGTCGTCCCAATCGATCAGCGCCAGCGCGCCATCGCTGCGCAGCAACAGGTTGCCCGCATGCAGGTCGCCATGGCAGAGCCCGCGCGTCCCGCACGGGCCGCACAGGCGCTCGCGCAGCGCGACGCAGCGGCGCCAGACTCCGTCTATCTGCTCGCGGTGCTGCCGCCACGCACGCCGGTAGTCCTCGGCCAGCGCATCGGGCATCGGCCACAGCGCGTCGCCGCGCTGCAGCCATGCGCCGACCCGCTCCACCGCCGTATCGTCATCGAACTCCGGCTGTGCCAGCCCGGCGGCCAGCGCGGCCGGCAAGTGGGTGTCGTGCACGCGACGCAACACCTGCCCCAGCCGCTGCCACTGCGCCTGCGACAGCGCTTCTTCGAATCCGGACTGGCCGTCGACATACGCGAACAGGGTCCACTGCAGGCCCTCGGCCAGCACCGCGGGCGCACCGTCAAGCGCCGGTTGCGGGGCGATCACCTCGTCGAGCCCGCGCGCGGCGCGCAGATGCCGCAGCACGTTCCAGACCCCATCGGCCACCGCATAGCGGCGGCACTTCAACCACCAGCGCGCACCGTCCACAGCGGTCAGCTGGTACACCGTCGCGCCGGCGTCGGCGCCGGCGGGCCGTTGCATGACATGGCTCACCTGCACGCCATACGCCTGTGCAAGCACGGCGCCGATGTGTGACGAAGACAACTCCTGGGGATGCAGCATCACTCTGCCGTGGCGCGAAAATGTCGCATCACTATTGCAGAACAGAGCGCGCACTCCCAGCGAAGCGCGTCACACAGACGCATCGTCAGCGCACATCGCCTGCAGTTCACGCTGCAACAACGCCACCACTTCCTCGCGCTGGAACTGGGTGGCGAACACCGGCACCGCGAACACGAACGGCAGCCCGTCGGCCTCGCGCCGGATCACATAGGCCAGCTGCAGTCGCGCCAGTGCCTGCCGCACCTGTTCCGGATCGACGCGCGCGCCAGCGGCGTCGAAGGTCGCCAGCAGGTCGACCAGCGCGATGCCGCGTTCGCCGCTGCCGGTGAGCTGCGCTGCAGCCACCTGGTAGACCACGATGCGGTCGATCCGGCACGCGACCGGGTCGGGGCTGAGCCGCGCCCAGCCCGCCAGCGCGTCGATCACCGGTTCGCTGACCAGCGCGGCATGCACCTGCGCGGCGTCGAGCACGCGCTGGCCACGATCCAGCTGGTTGAGCAGCTGCTGGCAGGTGATGGCGACCAGGTTGGCGCGGCGCCCGCACGCGGCCACCAGCCGCTGCGGCAGGTCGGGGCTGGCGAAATGCACGCCCAGCCGCGCCATCGGTTCCGTGGCCAGCGCCCGGCACGCATCCTCTTCCAGGCTGCCGACGTGGATGACCTCGCCGAAATTGCGCAGTGGCGAAGCGAAGTCCAGGGTGACCGCTTCGTACAGGTCCCAGAACCCGGCCAGCATGAAGTGGCAGCGCCCTTCTTCGCTCAACGCACGCAGCGCGCCCAGTTGCGGATAGCCCTGGTCAGCCTCGGCGCGCAGGAACAGGTCGGTTTCGTCGATCAGCAGCAGGAGCCCGCGTCCGGCCGCGCGCGCCGACAGCGCGGCCACCAGCGCGTCGATGCCGGTGTCTTCGGCCATGCCCAGCTCCATCGCCAGCCGCATGGTCAGGCGGTGATCGCGCAGCGACAGGTACACGCAGTGCACGCGGGGATGGCCGGCAAAACGGCGCTCGATCGCCTTCATCAGGCTGGTCTTGCCGAGCTGGCGGCCGCCCACCAGCAGGTAGTTGCCCGGTTCGCGGTTGAGCACCCGCGCCAGCAGCGACTCGCGCCCGAAGAACGCGCCCGGGCGGGTGATGCCACCGTGGGTCTGGTACGGCGAAATGCGGGTGACCCGCAGCTGCCGCGCGAGCAGGTCGACCAGTGCGTCCAGCGCACCCGGCTGCAGCAGCCAGCGGGTCTGCGCGGCCTGCTCCAGGCACGCGCAGAGGTTGCCCGGGTCGTTTGCATACGCAACCAGTTCTGCTTCCACCGCCAGCGACGGGCTGACCACCAGCACCACGTCCTGGCCGTTGGGCATGCCACGCAGCGCCTGCACGATCGCGTCCGCGCCCAGGGCGGGGTCCGGCTGGTACAGCCACAGCCGCTGGAGCGCGAGCGGAAGCGTGTCCGGCAATGTCCACTCACGCACCAGCCCCGCCAGCGCCCAACCGGGGGCCGGCGCATCGCCCGCGCCGATCCGCGTCGCCAGCTGCTGCGCGCGCGTTGCGGGACTCGCCTGCACCTGGCGCAGCGCGTCGCGCCAGCGCACGCTCGCAATACCGGCGCCCGCCAGGACGCGCCCGCGCAGGCGCAGCCATCCCAGCTGCCGGTCGATGGCGGGCAGCGCCTGCAACGGCTGCGAGAACAGCAGGCCCGGCTCGGCCACGATCCCAGCCACCGCCGGCCGCACCCAGTACCAGAGCAGTCCCAATGCGGCGACGCCGAACACCGCCCCGCCGAGCAGCAGCGACAACCACTGCACCAGCGTCCAGGGCGCCTCCTCGCGGCAGTTCGGCGGCAGCCAGCGCGCGGGAGGTGCCGGCGCACCCGGGCGGCATCGCCAGTGCCGGGTATCCGGTTCCAGGGTCTGTTCGATCACCGTGCCACGCAGTCCGCTGTTGGCCGGGAAGCGGTCGGTAAAGCGCAGCCGCAGCACCCACGGCTGCGGAAGCTCGGCTTCGACCAGGGCCTCGGCGGGATCGTGCACGCCGGGAACATCGACCTGCTGCGGCCACGTTTCATGCTGCAGCCAGTACGACAGCGCTTCCTCGCGCAGGAACATCATGTCGATGTTCGCGCTCTGCATGAGCATCATGCTTTCGCCGTCGCGCTGCATGCGCCACAGCTGCAGCGGATTCAGCCATGGGACGAACAGGTAGCTGCCCACGAACCAGGTCAGCCCGACCACCAGCAGCAGCGGCAGGCCAAGCCCAAGCCGACCCCGTGGCAGCGCGATCATGCCGGCTGCGCCTGCAGGCTTTCGATCACCTGCCTCACGGCACGCCGGATCGCGTCGCAGCGCCATTCCAGGCACGCGCCCTGCGGTTGCGGCCGGGCCGCCAGCAGGTTGGCCCAGTACAGCTGGCGCAGCAGCGGGTCGGCCAGGTACGGACGCGCCGGACCCAGTGTCGGGCGCAGCAGCCAGTCTTCCACTGCCGTGCGGGCCGCCACATCGCGCAGCACCGGCACCAGCGCCTCCCACAGCCGCGGATGCGTGGAAAGCGTCTCAGTGACCGCCTCGTCATCCAGGCTGGCGTCGGCCAGCAGCACCAGCGCGGCCTGCGCCAGCAGCGGATGACCACCGGAAAGGTGCAGCGCACGCGCCAGCGTGCCATCCGGCAGCGCACCGGCACCGGCACCGCGTCGCAGGTCATCCAGGTCCAGCTCCGGCCAGCTCTCGGTGGCCGCGATGTTGAGCAGCGACAGGTCGCCGCCCTGGTACTTCAGGTCGGCCAGCGCCGCGCCGCCGCAGATCAGCAGGTGCAGCTTGCCGCTGTACATTTCGCTGAGGCTGCGCAGGATCCCGGCCAGCACGTCACGCGGTTCCGGCGCTCCCTGTTCGAAGCGGCTGACCAGGCAGAACAACGGCCCGGGCTGCTGCAGCAGGCGTGCCAGCGCCATTTCGAACCCCGCGTCCGACGACACCCCGTCCAGCCCGCACTGCGCCGCCAGCAGCGCGAAATAATCCTGATCGCCCGCGCCGGCACGGAACGGCGGCTGCAGGTGCAACACGCGTCCACTGCCATAACGCGCATCGGCCTCGGCGAGGATCGCCGCCCGCTCCGGCGGCTGGCCCCAATGCGCCTGGGTTAGCAGCAGGCTGACCGGATACGGGCGCGACGCCTGCAGGCGGTCGAACAGACGGGTGACCGTTGGCGGAACCAGCGTCGGCGGCGCTGCCTGCCCGGCAACGGGCTCACCCGTTGGCGCCTCGACCGGGAACTCCGGCTCGAAACCGGCCGACTGCAGCAGCGCGTTGCATTCGACCTCGGTCAAGCGCAGGTAATTGGCGCAGGCCAGGACGCGGTCGCGATGGCGGCGGCTGGGGCGCGAGGTGCCGGCGCGCCAGTTGTTGACCGCCTCGCGGCTGATGCCGATCTCTGCGGCCACTCCCCCAGCGCTGGCCCGGATCCGCCGCATGTGCCGGGACAGCAGGTCCGCGAAGTCCAGCGCAGGCATGGGAAACGACCAGAAAGGGAGGGAGCCGCACACCCTACCGTGACCGCTTGGACTGTCAACCAGGTACGCATCGGTCACGGTGGGCTCCCGGCTCAGCCCGCCGCCGCAGGCGTCTGCCGCACGAACAGCTTGCGGGTCAGCAACAGGTGGACCACGAACGCCAGGATCGCCAGCATGCCCAGTGCAACCACCACCCGCCCCAGCACCGACCCCAGGCTCTTCTGGCCTTCCAACCGCTCCAGCCGTTCGAACCGGGCGGGATCGGCCCGCGAATAGGCCACCGTCACCTGCGGTTCTTCCTCCAGGTACGGCGCGGCATTGTCCTCGGAAGTGGAGAAGTGCCCGGTGTGGGTAACGCCGTTGGCCTCGAAGTCGTAACGGAAGTGGTACTGGTAGGACACCCGCCCCTTGCGGCGCTTTTCCTCGATGTGGTCGACCTGCACCGGCGCCTGCACCGTCACCGCGTCCTTGAGGATCGCTTCGGCTTCACGGTGCCCGCTCAGCGCGGACCAGGCGAAGAACACGGCAAGCACGGCGTAGCCGATGCTGCACAACCAGCGCGAGGCGCGGGACAGTCGGTCATGCGACGAATCTGAAACAGGAATACTGATCATCTGGTTTCCCCGGTAATGGTTCGAAGGTGTCGCCGGCCAGGTGGCCGCGACGTCGGGAACCAGTGTGGGGAAAGGACTGCGGCGCTTGAACGGGCATCCTGTCAACCCGGGACAGGCGATGCTTGACGATTCGTCAAGCAGACGTCGCATCAATCAGCGTCGCAGCCGGTAGCGCGAACTGTACATCTGCAATCGCGGCACGAACGGCAGCTTCTTCATTTTCTGCCTCCCGCGAAAACTCAAGCGCGATCCTGCCTGCTAAGCCAATGCCTGCCAGCGCATCGCCGCAGTTGGACGATCCAAGAATCTCGAGCAGTTCATCAATATCCCGGTCGTAAGGAAGCTGGTGCTTGAGCGTGAAGGTGTATCGCATATTGTTCTGTCCCAGGGGAAGGAATCAGTGCCGTGGTGAGATGCTGCCCCTGGCCCGGCAGGAGCTCCAGTTCTTTCATCGCGAAATGCGAACTCGATCAATTGATAATCCCAATGAAAGACGGGGGTATGGAATCGCAAGTATTGCAATGCGGCATGTAAACGATTTCAGTCCCTGCTAGCGTTGGGTCCGCCTCGATTGAGGGGCCACTGAACGTGAGACTGCGCTGATGCGTTTGATTGCTGACCGATCCTCGCTCATTCTCCCAATGAGCTTTCCCAGGATCGTTTTCGTGGGGATGGTTTCGTTTGCTACTGCCTCCTTCGCCCAGGACCTTCCGCCGCGAGGTGAATGGCAAGCAAGCAGTTCCTCCCAGCAGGTGCCCGCCATGGCGATCGCCCACCTGATCGATGGCGATCCGAAGACGGTCACTGGGGGCGCCTTCAGCCCAGGGCATTGGTTCCAGGTCGACCTGGGCAAACCGTCCACGTTGTCCGGAGCACGCATCACCTGGGACGTATCCAATCCCGAGGGCTACAGCCTGCAGACCTCGCTGGACGGGAAATGGTGGGACACCGCCTACACCATGCGCGATTCTTTGGGCGGCATCGAAACGGTGCCCTTCGCCCCGCGCCAGGCGCGCTATCTGCGTTTGGCAAGCCCGGACCGTACCTCGGACTGGGGCGTATCGATCTTCGAGCTGGAACCACTGGATGCCCGCACAAGTGCGCGCATTCCCGGGTTGAATCCGACACAGGCCGCAGCGCTGTGGCAAGGTGGTAGTGCGGTCGCGGTTCCGGCCGACAAGGCGGGCCGTCATACCCTCGACATCGCGCTGCCAGGCGGCGCCTCCACTACGGGCTTGTCGGTTGAATGGGCCGGGGCACACGGGGCCGCCCGCCTGCAGGTGCAGGACGCACAGGGCCGCTGGAGCGATCTGGCCAACGACCCGCAAGCGGGCAGTCGCCAGCAGAGCTGGCTGGCCGGCACTCAGGCGGTGAACGCGCGTGCGTTGCGCCTGCAGGTGGACGGCGACGCGCCGCAGATCGCGCGGCTGCGCCTGTTGGGGCCGGCCGCGGTGATGACGCCGATGAAGCGCTACCAGATCGTCGCCAGCGGCGCGCACGGCGCGCTGTTCCCGGCCTCGCTGCACATGCAGCAGACCTACTGGACCGCCGTGGGCGTGCACGGTGGCCTGCAGAAGTCGATCTTCGACGAACACGGCAATATCGAGGCCTTCAAGGGCGCGCCGCTGGTGCAGCCGATCTGGCGCGGTGCCGACGGCGCGGCATCGGGTGCGGCAGACCAGCGCGTGCAGCATGCACTGCGCGACGGCTGGAAGCCGATGCCGTCCGCCACGTGGCAGCCGCACCCCGGGCTGGAACTGAAAAGCGAAGCGTTCGCGGTGGAGATGGACGGGCAACCGGTGACCTTCGTGCGCCATCGCCTGCGCAATACCAGCAATGCTCCGATAGCCGGCAGCCTCGCGCTGGTGGTGCGTCCCATGCAGATGAATCCGCCCTGGCAGAACGGTGGCCTTTCGCCGATCCGCAGCATCGCGGTGGACGCCGGCACGGTGCGCGTCAACGGCCGCACGCTGATGCAATCGCTTACGCCGGTCGGCGGCGCGGGCGCGGCCCCGTTCGGTCCCGATGGCAGCACTGAAATCACTGCGGCCGTCGCACAAGGCGCGTTGCCACCCGTGCAGCACGCGGAGGATCCGGACGGATTGGCTGCCGCTGCGCTGGACTACCCGATCCAGCTCGCACCGGGCGCCACGCAGTCGGTCGTGGTGGCCTTCCCGCTGGGCAATGCCGCCGCCGACACGCACGGCGTCCTGCCCGAGCCGCCCGCGCTTGAACTCGCAGGCCGCGACGCCGACGCCACCTTCGAGCGCCTGGCCACGGTGGCCTCCAAGGACTGGCAGGCCCGCCTCGGCCAGGTCGGACTACGCCTGCCGGATCCGTCGCTGGTGGACATGCTGCGCGCGCAGGCGGCCTACATGCTGATCAACCAGACCGGACCGGCCATGCAGCCCGGACCGCGCAACTACAACCGCTCCTTCATCCGCGATGGCATGGCCACCTCCGCCGTGCTGCTGCGCATGGGCGAAGCGAAGATCGCGCGCGACTACCTGGCCTGGTACACCGAGCACGGGGTACACGCCAATGGACTGGTCTCGCCGATCCTCAACAACGACGGCACCGTCAACACCGGCTTCGGTTCGGACATCGAGTACGACAGCCAGGGCCAGTACGTCGCCCTGGTATCCGATGTCGCACGGTTGGACGGCGGCCCGGAATCGGTGCGCGCCTACCTGCCGAAGGTGAAAGCCGCGCTGCGCTTCCTGCAGGAGCTGCGGGAACGCACGCTGGTACCCGGCTACATGGCCAGCCAGCCGGCGCCGGAACGCTTCGCGGGCATCCTGGCGCCGTCGATCAGCCATGAGGGCTACCCCTCACCCACGCACAGCTACTGGGACGACTACTGGGGCCTGAAAGGCTGGCATGACGGCGCGTGGCTGGCCGATTCGCTGGGCGATCACGAAACCGCGGCGTGGGCGCGGGAACAGTACCGCTTGCTGCACGACGCGCTGGCCGCTTCGATCCGCGCCACCATGGCATGGAAGGGTATCGACTTCATCCCCTCCTCGGCCGACCTCGGCGATGGCGACCCGACCGGCGTGTCGATCGCGCTGGATCCCACCGGCGCGCAGGACGTGCTGCCGGAACAGGCGCTGCGCACCACCTTCGCCCGCTATCTGGAGGACGTGCGCAAGCGCAGCCAGCCCGGCGCGCTGTATGCCTACACGCCGTACGAAATCCGCAACGTACTCAGCTACGTGCACCTGGACCAGCCCGAAGCGGCAGACGAGCTGCTGCAGGGCCTGCTGCGCGACCGGCGCCCGCTCGAGTGGCAGGTATTGGCAGAAGTCGTGCACTCACGGCTGCGCTTCCCGCGCTACCTCGGCGACATGCCGCACACCTGGATCGGGGCCGAGTATGGGCGCACGTTGTTCGGCATGTTGATGCGCGAGGACGATGATGCGTTGTCACTGCTGCCGGGCACGCCGACGGCATGGCTGGCCGGCGATGGACTGGCCGTGGAGCGGCTGCCGACCGCGTTCGGGACCCTGCAGATGCAGGCAGTGCAGCGCGGGACCACGCTGCAGCTGACGCTGGGCAAGGGGCTGCGCAGGGATACTGCCCTACGCGTCTGGTGGCCGTCGCGTACCCGGCCGACCCGGGTGATCGTGGATGGACATCCCGTGCAGGACTTCGATGCACAGGGCGTAAGGCTGGCCAAGCCATTCAGAACGCTGGAAGCCACCTGGTAGAGCCACGCCCTGCGTGGCTGCGCGGACCGGATCCGGATACGACAAAGGCGCCTTGCGGCGCCTTTGTAAATCAACGGCAGCGGGGCAGAACCCCGCTCTACCGAAGGGTCATTCCCACTCGATCGTGGCCGGCGGCTTGCCGGAAATGTCGTAGACCACGCGCGAGACGCCACGCAGTTCATTGATGATCCGGTTGCTCACCGTGCCCAGGAAGTCGTAAGGCAGGTGCGCCCAGTGCGCGGTCATGAAGTCGATGGTTTCCACCGCGCGCAGCGCGATCACCCACTCGTACGCACGCGCATCGCCAACCACGCCGACCGACTTCACCGGCAGGAACACCGCGAAGGCCTGGCTGGTCTTGTCGTACAGGTCGGCCTTGCGCAGTTCGTCGATGAAGATCGCATCGGCCTTGGCCAGCAGTTCGGCGTATTCGCGCTTCACTTCGCCCAGGATGCGCACGCCCAAACCCGGGCCCGGGAACGGATGGCGGTAAACCATGCTGCGCGGCAGGCCGAGTTCGACGCCGAGGCGGCGCACTTCGTCCTTGAACAGCTCGCGCAGCGGCTCGACCAGGCCCAGCTTCATGTGCTCGGGCAGGCCGCCGACGTTGTGGTGGCTCTTGATCACGTGGGCCTTGCCGGTCTTGCTGCCAGCCGACTCGATCACGTCGGGATAGATGGTGCCCTGCGCCAGCCATTTGGCGTTGCTGAGCTTGTTGGACTCTTCGTCGAAGATGTCCACGAACAGGTTGCCGATGATCTTGCGCTTGGCTTCCGGGTCGCTCACGCCTTCGAGCTTGGCGAAATAGCGGTCGGCCGCGTTGACGCGGATCACCTTGACGCCCATGTGCTCGGCGAACATCGCCATCACCTGGTCGCCCTCCTGCCAGCGCAGCAGGCCGGTGTCGACGAACACACAGGTCAGCTTGTCGCCGATCGCCTTGTGCAGCAGTGCGGCCACCACCGACGAATCGACGCCGCCGGACAGGCCCAGGATCACTTCGTCATCGCCGACCTGTTCGCGCACGCGGGCGATCTGGTCGTCGATGATGTTGGCCGCGGTCCAAAGGGTCTGGCAGCCGCACACGTCCACCACGAAGCGGCGCAGCAGCGCCTGGCCCTGCAGGGTGTGGGTCACTTCCGGGTGGAACTGCACGCCGTACCAGCGCTTTTCCTCGTTGGCCATCGCGGCCACCGGAATGCGGTCGGTGGTGGCGGTGATGGTGAAGCCCGGCGGTGCTACCGAGACGTGGTCGCCGTGGCTCATCCACACGTTCAACTTCGGCTCGCCGCCGTGGTCGCTCAGGCCCTTGAACAGCGCGTCCGGGTGCACGACGTTGACTTCGGCATGGCCGAACTCGCGCTGGTCGGCTGCTTCGGTGGCGCCACCGAGCTGGGCGGCCAGGGTCTGCATGCCGTAGCAGATGCCGAAGATCGGCAGCCCGCTGTCGAACACTTCCTGCGGCGCGGCGGGCGCATCCGGCAGCGTGGTCGATTCCGGGCCACCGGACAGGATGATGCCCTTGGCGCCGAACGCGGCGATGTCCGCCGGGTTGTGATCCCACGCCCAGATTTCGCAGTACACGCCGAGTTCGCGGATGCGGCGCGCGATCAGCTGGGTGTATTGCGCGCCGAAATCGAGGATGAGGATCTTGTCGTTATGGATGTTGGTCATGGCGCCCGGCAATGCTGGATGGAGAACGGAGGAACGAAAATCAGGCAACGAAGGCAGATAGAGAAAGAGGAACGGGAATCAGCTTCCTCGTTCCTCTTCGCTCATGCCGCGTCAGGCGCGGTAGTTCGGCGGCTCTTTGGTGATCTGCACGTCGTGGACGTGGCTCTCACGTTGGCCGGCGCCGCTGATCTTGACGAACTTCGGCTTGCTGCGCATGTCTTCGATGTTGCCGCAGCCCACGTAGCCCATGGTGGCGCGCAGGCCGCCCATCAGCTGGTGGATGATGCCGCCGACCGGGCCGCGATACGGCACGCGGCCTTCGATGCCTTCGGGCACCAGCTTGTCGGCGCTGGAGGCGTCCTGGAAGTAGCGGTCCTTGGACCCCTTCTCCATCGCCGCCAGCGAACCCATGCCGCGGTAGCTCTTGTACGAACGGCCCTGGAACAGCTCGGTTTCACCGGGCGATTCCTCGGTACCGGCGAGCAGGCCACCGATCATGATGGTGGAGGCACCGGCGGCCAGCGCCTTGCCGATGTCGCCCGAGTAACGGATGCCACCGTCGGCGATCAGCGGGATGCGGTCCTGCAGCGCTTCGGCGACCAGGTCGATGGCGGTGATCTGCGGCACGCCGACACCGGCGACCACGCGGGTGGTGCAGATCGAGCCCGGGCCGATGCCGACCTTGACCGCGTCCGCGCCGCTGTCCAGCAGCGCCAGCGCGGCTTCGCCGGTGCAGATGTTGCCCCCCACGACCTGCACCTGCGGGAAGTGCTTCTTGACCCAGCTGACGCGGTCCAGCACGCCCTGCGAATGACCGTGCGCGGTGTCCACCACCAGCACGTCCACGCCGGCGGCGACCAGCGCTTCGACGCGGCGATCGGTATCGCCACCCACGCCCACGGCGGCACCGACCAGCAGGCGGGTCGCGACGTCCTTGGCGGCGTTGGGGTAATCGGTGTTCTTCTGGATGTCCTTGACGGTGATCAGGCCACGCAGGGCGAAATCATCGTTGACCACCAGGATCTTTTCGATGCGGTTGCGGTGCAGCAGCTGCAGCACTTCCTCGGACGCGGCGCCTTCCTTGACCGTGATCAGGCGATCCTTCTTGGTCATGATGTGGCGGACCGGATCGTCCAGCTCGGTCTCGAAGCGCATGTCGCGATGGGTCACGATGCCGACCAGCTGGCCGCCATCCACCACCGGCACGCCGGAGATGTTGCGCGCCTGGGTCAACGCCAGCACGTCGCGGATGGTGGTTTCCGGACCGACCGTGATCGGGTCGCGGATGACGCCGGCCTCGAACTTCTTGACCGTGGCCACTTCCGCGGCCTGCTGCTCCACGCTCAGGTTCTTGTGGATGATGCCCATGCCGCCGAGCTGGGCCATGGCGATCGCCAGGCGGGCTTCGGTGACCGTATCCATGGCGGCCGAGAGGATCGGCAACTTCAACCGCAGGTCACGCGTGAGGCGCGTTTCCAGGGTCACATCCTTGGGCAGGATGATGGAATGGGCGGGGACGAGCGAGACGTCGTCGTAAGTCAGTGCTTCAGCCTGGATGCGCAGCATCGGCATACCCGAGATGTGGGGAAGCGCGACATTTTACCCTGATTTCGCCCCGATGGGCAGGGGCCGGATGCGACGCTGTGTCGCGCCGCGGTCGGCCGTTCATGCGGCGATCGACCGTGGCCGGCCGCACGACCAACGGTCGTGCGCTACCGGCTTGCGGGACGGACGATGGGCGGAGCGCCCCGGTAGGTGACGACCGTTGGTCGTCACGGCCTCCCGGCGTCAGGACGCTTCGGCGGCCTCGATGGTGTTCTGCATCAACGTCGCCACCGTCATCGGCCCTACCCCACCCGGCACCGGGGTGATCCAGCTGGCGCGACCGGCGGCGGCCTCGAAGCCCACGTCGCCGACCAGGCGGCCGTCGTCCAGCCGGTTGATGCCCACGTCGATCACCACCGCACCCGGCTTGACCCACTCGCCTGGCACGATGCCCGGGCGGCCCACCGCGACCACCAGGATGTCGGCGTTGCGCACCGACTGCTCGAGCACGTCCTTGGGGGTGAACTTGTGGCAGCTGGTGACGGTGCAGCCGGCGATCAGCAGCTCCAGGCCCATCGGCCGGCCGACGTGGTTGCTGACGCCGACGATGGTGGCGTTGCGGCCCCGCACCGGCTGGTCGGTATGGCCCAGCAGCGTGGTGATGCCCCGCGGCGTGCACGGGCGCAGGCCGAATTCACGCAGGGCCAGGTGGCCGACGTTTTCCGGGTGGAAGCCGTCGACGTCCTTGCGCGGGTCGATCCGGTGGATCAGGCGGCTGGCATCGGGGATGCCCGGCAGCGGCAGCTGGACCAGGATGCCGTGGATCTTCGGATCGGCATTGAGCTGGTCGATCAGGGTCAGCAGCTGGGCCTCGCTGGTACCGGCCGGCAGGTCGTAATCGAAGGCTTCGATGCCGACCTTCTCCGCGGCGCGGCGCTTGTTGCGCACGTACACGGTCGAGGCCGGGTCGCCCCCCACCAGCACCACGGCCAGCCCCGGGCGGCTGCCGCCTGCGGACAGGCGGGCGTCGACACGCACCTTCAGGCTGTCCAGCAGGTCTTCGGCGATGCGGCGGCCGTCCAGGATGCGGGCGGTATGACGGGGGGCGGGATCGTTCATCGAATGCGGGCGTGGAGCGGTGGGGAACGTATTGTCCCCTATTCCTCTTCTTCCGGCACTTCGTCGGCGTTGAGGGTGCGCGCCTTGCGCTTGGGTGCGGTGAACGGGGTCGGCGTGGGCACGCCGGGCAGCGCGCTGCCGAACACCATGTGCGCGCCGGCGCGCAGGTCGCCGCCGGCCATCTCCAGTTCGAAGCGCTCGGCGTCGCGTTCGCGGATCTGCTCGGCAATGTCGCGGGCGTCGTCCTCGTCCGCGCCCAGCTCGACCAGCGCGGCCTGGCCGAACATCAGCGCGGATTCGAAGGTTTCGCGGATCTGGAAATCCACCCCGGCGTGGATCAGGCGCAGCGAATGCTCGCGGTCGAACGAGCGCACCAGCAGCTTGGCCTGCGGGAATTCATGCGCGACCAGCTCGACGATGCGGTCGGCGTCCTGCGCGTTGTTCACGCACACCGCGATCGCACGCGCAGTGGCCGCGCCGGAGGCATGCAGCACATCCAGGCGGGTACCGTCGCCGTAATAGATCTTGAAGCCGAAGCGCTCGGCGTTGTGGATCATGTCCACGTCGTTGTCGATGATGGTCACGTCCACGTCGCGCGCCAGCAGCGACTGGCTGGCCACCTGGCCGAAACGACCGAAGCCGATCATCAGCACGCTGCCGGACATGCCCTCGGCGGTGTCCACGCCTTCCAGCGACACTTCGCGCGCCGGCATCAGCTTGTCGTGCAGCAGCACGAACAGCGGGGTCAGGGCCATCGACAGCACCACGATGGCGGTCAGGTTGGCGTTGACCTCGATACCGATGACACCGGCAGCAGCGGCGGCCGAGAACAGCACGAACGCGAACTCGCCGCCCTGCGCCATCACCACGCCACGATCCAGCGCCTGCCGATGGTCGCTGCCCAGGATGCGCGCCACGGTGTAGATGCACACCGCCTTGGCCAGCATCAGCGCCAGCACGCCGGACACGATCAGCGGCCAGTTGTTGGCCACCACGGTCAGGTCCAGTGCCATGCCCACGCTGAGGAAGAACAGCCCGAGCAGGATGCCGCGGAACGGTTCGATGTCGGCTTCGATCTGGTGGCGGAAGGTGGATTCGCTGAGCAGCACGCCGGCCAGGAACGCGCCCATGGCCATCGACAGCCCACCCAGCTGCATCAGCAGTGCCGCGCCCAGCACTACCAGCAATGCGGCGGCGGTCATCACCTCGCGCGCCTTGGCGGCGGCCAGGATGCGGAACAGCGGGTTGAGCAGGAAGCGGCCGACCAGCACCAGGCCGATGATCGCGCCGGCGGCGATCGCCACGCTGATCCAGCGCGAGCTCGCCCCGGCATCGGCCTGCACCGGCGCCATGAACGCCACCACCGCCAGCAGCGGCACGATCAGCAGGTCTTCGAACAGCAGGATGGAGACGATCTTCTGCCCGGACGGAAGCGCGATGTCGCCGCGCTCTGCCAGCAGCTGCATCACCACGGCGGTGGAGGTCAGCACGAAACCGGCGGCGCCGATGAAGGCCACCGGCAGCGGGAATCCGAACAGCATGCACACGCCGGTGAGCACCGCGCCGCAGACCACGATCTGCAGCGTGCCCAGCCCGAAGATTTCCCTGCGCAGGCTCCACAGGTGCGAGGGGCGCATTTCCAGCCCGATCACGAACAGGAACATCACCACGCCCAGCTCGGCGGTGTGCAGGATGGCCTGCGGATCCGAGAACCAGCCGAAGCCGAACGGTCCAATCGCCAGCCCGGCGGCGAAGTAGCCCAGCACCGAGCCCAGCCCCAGGCGCCGGAACAACGGCACCATCACCACCGCGGCACCCAGCAGGGCGACGACTTTCACCAGTTCACTGGCACCTGCTTCCACCGCCATGCGGTTGTTTCCTTGCAACACCGATCAGCCGTCACGATAGGACAAGTTGACGCAGGTACCTAGCACGCAGGTGCGCATGATCGTGCCATCAATGGAACGACTGGCGATAAATTGCGCAGATCGTCTCGCTATCGCGGCGTACTCAGCCAGAGCGGCAGAACGCCGCGTAATCGATGTAGCCCGGGAACGCACGATCCGGCGCGCACAGGGGACAGCCGGGGTCCGGTGCCAGGCGGATCTCGCGGAAGCGCATCGCGAGCGCATCGAAGGTCAGCAGGCGCCCCGCCAGCGGCTCGCCGATCTGGAGCAGCAGTTTCAGCACTTCGGTGGCCTGCAGCAGGCCGACCATGCCCGGCAGCACGCCCAGTACGCCGGCCTCGGCGCAGTTCGGTGCGAACTCCGGCGGCGGCGGTTCCGGGAACAGGCAGCGGTAGCACGGTGCCTGGCCGCGCCGGCGACCCGCATCGAACACCGACACCTGCCCGGTGAAGCGTTCCACCGCGCCATACACCAGCGGAATGCGGTGCTGGATGCACGCATCGTTGAGCAGGTAGCGCAGCGGGAAGTTGTCCGAACCGTCCAGCACCACGTCCACGCCGTCGAGCAGCGCGTCGACGTTGTCCGAGGTGACCCGCGCCTGCACCGCGTCGACGTCCAGGCGCGGATTCAGCGCCAGCAGGCGTTCGCGTGCCGACTGCACCTTGGGCTGGCCGACGCTGGCGTCGGTGTGCAGGATCTGCCGGTGCAGGTTGCTGCGGTCCACCAGGTCATCGTCGGCGATGCGCAGGTGCCCTACCCCGGCCGCGGCCAGGTAGAACGCGGCGGGCGAGCCGAGGCCGCCGGCACCGAGCAGCAGCACGCGGGCGCCAAGCAGCGCCTCCTGGCCGGCCACGCCGACCTGCGGCAGCAGCAGGTGCCGGGAGTAGCGTTCGTTGAAATCGCGCTCGTCGTCGCTCTGGATCGGCTGCACGAGCGGCAGGCCGGCGGCGCGCCAGGCGGTGGTGCCGCCGTGGACGGAACTGACGTGGGGGTAGCCGAGACCGAGCAGGGCCTGGGCGGCGTCCAGGGAGCGCCTGCCGCTCTGGCAGATCAGGATGAGCTCGCGGTCCGCGGACGGAAGGTGGGCGGAGGCATTCGCCTCGAGCTCCCCTTTCGCGATGCCGAGCGCGCCTTCGGCCATGCCGGCGGCACGCTCGTGCGCTTCGCGCACGTCGACCAGCAGGGCGCCGTGGGTGAGGCGCTGGCGGGCTTGGCCCGGAGAGATCTCGGGAATGTCGGTCATGGCCGCATTATCGCTCGCGCCCGGATCGTAGAGCCACGCCCTGCGTGGCTGCTCTCCGCGGTGGCACCGCGCAGCCACGCAGGGCGTGGCTCTACCACTTTACAGCCAAGCCCCCGAAGGCGTGGCTGCAGCAGCGCCGCGGGGAGTCGCCCCCGCGGCGAGCTGTTTCAACGGCCCTTTACGTGCCGGATCAGGCGCTTCTTCTTCGCGATCTGGCGATCGGTCAGCTGGTTCTTCTTGCCTTCATAGGGGTTTGCACCCTCGCGGAAGATGAACTGCACCGGGGTGCCGATCAGCTTGAAGCGCTTGCGGAAGAAGTTTTCCAGATAGCGCTTGTAGGACTCGGGCAGTTCCTTGAGGCGCGTACCGTGCACGATGAAGGTCGGCGGATTGGATCCACCCGGATGCACGTAGCGCAGCTTGGAGACGTGGCCGCGGATCGCCGGCGGCGGGTTGGTCTCGTAGGCGATTTCCAGCGCCTTGTTGACTTCGCTGGTGCTGAACTCGTGCGTGGCCGAGGCATGCGCCTGGTGGATCGCACGGAACAGCTCGCGCAGCCCCGAACCATGCTTGGCCGAGATGCGCACGGTTTCCGCCCACGGCACGAAGCCCAGCTTGCGCGACACCAGCGCTTCGGCCTGCTCGCGCTGGTAGTCGGTCAAGCCGTCCCACTTGTTGATCGCCACCACCAGGGCGCGCCCGGCGTCGAGCACCGCACCCAGCACGGTCGCGTCCTGGTCGGTCACGCCTTCGCTGGCGTCCAGCATCAGCACCGCCACCTGGCACTGCTCGATCGCCTGCAGGGTCTTGATGACGCTGAACTTCTCGACCACTTCTTCGACCCGGCCCCGGCGACGCAGGCCGGCGGTGTCGATCAGGCGGTATTCGCGGCCATCGCGCTCCAGGTCCACCGCGATCGAATCGCGGGTGGTGCCCGGCACTTCCGAAGCGATCATCCGCTCCTCGCCGAGGATGCGGTTGACCAGCGTCGACTTGCCCACGTTGGGGCGGCCGACGAAGGCAATGCGCATCCGGTTCGGATCGTTGTCCATCTCCTCGCCGCTGCCCTCTTCGGGCAGGCGCTGGACCACTTCTTCAAGCAGGTCGTCCAGGCCCTGGCGATGCGCGGCCGACACGGTCAGCATTTCACTGAACCCGTAGCGGGCGAACTCCGCGCGGACGGTGTCTTCGTTGGTGCCGTCGATCTTGTTGATCAGCAGCAGGGTCGGCCGCGACAGCTTGCGCAGCCATGACAGGATCTCGTCATCCAGCGCGGAGGTGCCATCACGGGCATCGACCACGAACAGGATCAGATCGGCCTCACCCGCGGCAGCGCGGGCCTGGTCGGCGGTAGCGCCGGCCAGGCCTTCGTCATCCTCCGAGATACCGCCCGTGTCGACGACGAGGAAATGGTTGTCCTCGTCCAGACGGCAGACACCATAGTTGCGGTCCCGGGTGACGCCGGGCTGGTCATGGACCAGGGCGTCACGGGTACGGGTCAGCGCATTGAAAATGGTGGACTTGCCGACGTTCGGCCGTCCAACCAGGGCGACCAAGGGCAGCATCGCGGTAACTCCTTATTTTGCCAACCGGAATGCGGTCAGCTTTCCATCAACGTTCTGCACCAGCAGAATCCCATCGGCGACCACTGGCTGCGCCAGCAGGGCATCGCCGCCACTCTTGGCGCGCCCGGCGAACTCGCCGTTGTCCGTGCGCAGCCAGTGCAGGTAGCCCTTGTAGTCACCGACTACAACGTAATCGCCCTGCACCACCGGCCCGGTCAGCGAGCGGCGGGCCAGCCCGGTCTGCGACCACATGGCGGTGCCACTGGCCTTGTCCAGCCCGAACACGCCACCCTTGTTGTCGGTGACGAACACATTGCCCGAGGTCAGGGCGACGCCACCGGCGCCACCGTGATCGCGCGCCCACAGCGGACGGCCGGTCGGGCCTTCGATCGCCATGGTCTGGTTCTTGAAGCTGCTCACGAACAGGGTGTTGCCTTCCAGCACCGGGGCGCCGTCCACGTCGGACATGCGCTCCAGCTCGGTGCGGCCTTCGCCGTTGGCGACCATCTGGTCCCACACGGTGCGGCCGTCCTGCATCCCCAGCGCCGAGACGCTGCCATCGTCATTGCCGATGAACAGCACGCCGGGGCCCGCCACCACCGGCGCGTTGCCGCGCACGGTCAGCGCGGGCAGCTCACGCGGGTTGAACCACTTCTGGGTGCCGTTGCCGGCATCGAAGGCGGTCACCCGGCCGTCGTTGCTGCGCACGAACACGATGCCCTGGCCCACGGCCGGGGCGGAAATCACTTCGCCGGGGACCTTGGCGCGCCACTTTTCGGTGCCATCGTTGGCATCCAGTGCGATTACCTGGCCGTCCAGCGTGCCGATCACGACCAGGCCGTCGCCCACGCCCGGCCCACCGGACAGGCGCAGCTTCGGCTGCTTCTTGACCTTGGCCGGTTCATAGGTCCACACGGTCTTGCCGGTCTGCAGGTCCAGCGCATGCACGCCACCGGTGATCGCCGCCGCGTATACGCGGCCGTCGGCCACGACCGGCCCCTGGCGCACGCCGATGCGCTTCTCGCCCTTGCCCAGGTTGGTGCTCCAGACCCGGTCGACCTTGACGGTCGGCTCGAACTTGACCAGCTCCGCCGGTTCCAGTGCCTTCTTGGCCTCTGCGTCCTTGCCCGCGAACCAGCCCTTGACGGTGCTGCAGCCGGACAGCGCCACGCCCATCAGGACCAGGGTGGCAACGCGCTTGATCATGACCATCTGTTTCATTACACCGACTCCGCGGGGTCGGCGACGGTGCCACCGGCATCCATCACCTTGGTTTCCAGGACGCGCCGCTGCGGCGCTGCCACGTCCAGCGTCTTGAGCGCCTTCTCATACAGCCCACGGGCCTCGTCACGCTTGCCCGATGCGATCAGCGCGTCGCCATGGATCTCCAGGCTGGCGCTGTCGGTCGCATCGCCGAGCAGCTTGATGGCTTCATCGTGCTTGCCGGTGGCGATCAGCAGGCGCGCGATGCGCTGGTTGATCGCAGGCTTGAACGCGGGGTCGGCGTCGATCGCGCGCAGGGTCGCCAGCGCCTCTTCATTCTTGCCGGCCTCGACCTGCGCCTTGGCCAGCTGCAGTGCCGCCAGGTCGGCGTAGATCTTGGCCTTGGTGCCATCCAGATCCTTCACGCCCTTGGCCGCTTCATCCAGCTTGTTGTCCTCGAGCTGCTTGAGCACCGCCTGATACTGCGCGTTGGCGCCGGTCAGGTGACTGCCCTGCTCCTTCTGCCACCACTGCCAGCCGGCAATGCCGCCGATGGCGATGGCCACGCCGGCAATGATGCTCACACCGTTGTTCCGCAGCCAGCTGCGGACGCGTTCACTTTGTTCGTGCTCGTCGAGCAGGTCGTCGATCGCCATGCGTACTCTCGCCCCTGCCGGTCAGGAGGGACTGTTTGAATTGGACTGTCGAAACAGTAGAAACGCGGCTCAGTGTGAAACCGGAGCCACGGAGCCGTCAGAGGATACCGTAAAGCGTGCCACGTTGGCTCGCTGGTACGGTGAAAGGTCGACGATAGTGCCGGCCTGCTGAACCTCGACCGCCGACGCGTTGCCCAGCACCATGCGGGCCACCTGGCCGGGGCTGAACGTGCGGGTTTCGCCCGATTTGACCAGGGCCTTTTCCACGGTACTGCCATCCGGCGCGGCAATGTCCACCCAGCTGTCGCCCTTGAACTGCAGGCTCAACGCACCCGCCGGCGCCGGCGCGGGGGCATTCGGCCGCGGCACCGGGGTCAGCGAAGCCAGGTACGGGGCCGACGGGGTGGCCGGCGCAGCGGCGGGCGCTGCGGTATTCGCTGGCTGGGTGGCCGGCGCATCCGAACCGGCAACCGGAACCGCTGCCGGAATCACGTCCAGCGACGCGGTGTTGGGCGTCGGCGCGGTACCGTCGAAATGGCCGCGGGTGGCAAACCAGACCGGCACCGCCAGTACTGCGGTGATACCCACGTACAGGGCGCGACGCCCCAGGCTTTCGGCAATACGCCGTGCCCGCGGGGTGTGCGTGTGACTGACAAGTTGCGGCGGCACCACCGGTCCGATCCGGGACTGGTCCAGCACTTCACCCAGGTCGACCTTGAGCAGGCGCGCATAGCTCTTCAGCTGGCCGCGGACGAACACCGGCGCGCCCAGGCGGTCCCACTGCTCGGCCTCCAGCGACTTCACCACCTGCACCGGCATGCGCAGGGTCTGCCCTACTTCCTCGAGCGTCAGCCCTGCCGCTTCACGCGCCTGGCGGAGGCGGGCCCCACAGCCGGCCGCGGTATCAAGTGCGCTCACAGTCTGGTCATCAATCACAATGCTTCAACCCCGGGATTTAGGAGCCGCATCCTGCGGAAATTCTTCGCGAATTCGCTGCAGATAGCGACCGGATGCCACTGTGTCACCAAGCTGCGCCTCGATCTGAGAGGCAAGTTGTAACACGGAACGCGTGGCCGGTGCAGCCGACAGACGCCGTTGCACGAAGGCCCGGGCCTCGAAATAGCGGGCCTGGGCGTACTCGCTGCGGGCCATCGATTCGAGCGCATACGGGTTGGCCGGATCCAGCGCCAGCGCCCGGCGCAGGTCGCGCGCCGCGCGCTCGGGCTGCCCGGCATCCAGTGCACAGCCACCGGCATTGGCGAGCGCGGCGCCCGGGGTGCGATAGCCCGGCGCGGCCACGGCGCGATCGAAGAAGGTCAACGCCTCTGCGTAGCGGGCCTGGCCGCATAGCCAGGCACCATAGTTGTTGAGCACATTGCCGTCGTTCGGGGCCAGCTCGGCCGCCTTCTGGAACAGCGGGCCGGCCTCGGCGGTCGCGCCGCGCTGGGTCGCCAGCGCCGCCAGCAGCACGTAGGCATCGGGCCGTCCCGGCTCCAGCTTGAGCGCGTTCTTCGCGCGCTTCTCGGCCATCTCGGACTGCCCGCTGCGCAGCGCTTCCGCCGCCAGCGTGAGCTGGTCCTGGTAGTTGACCCGGCGCCGGGTGTCGGCGCTGTCGCGGGCCACGTACTCCGGTGCGACCCCCAGGGGTGCGCTCATGGGTTTGACACCCTTGCTGCCACAGCCGGCAATTGCCAGCGCGACGAAAACAACGGCTGGCAATCGAAGGTCAGGCAGCGGCATCCCGGTTTTTCCCGTCCTGGAGCGTCTTGTTGAACTCGGCCTGGCGACGCGTGCGGTCCATGACCTGGCCCTTGAGCTGGCCACAGGCGGCGTCGATGTCGTCGCCGCGGGTACGCCGCACCATGGTCAGGACCTGCGAATCGAGCAGGATCTTCTGGAACGCGCGGATCTCGGCATCCCCGGAACGCTCGTAGCGCGTGCCCGGGAACGGATTGAACGGAATCAGGTTGACCTTGCCCGAGTGCGCGGCCTGCACCGCGTTGTCGAACTGGCGCATAAGCCGCGCCAGCTGGCGGGCGTGCTCGGGCTGGTCGTTGATGCCCTTCATCAGGGTGTATTCGAACGTCACCGATTCACGGCGCTTGTTGGCACGCAGGTAGCGCGCGCACGACGCCATCAATTCGACGATGGGGTACTTCTTGTTGAGCGGCACCAGGGTCTCGCGCAGCGCATCGTTCGGCGCATGCAGCGACACCGCCAGCGACACATCGCTTTCGGCCGACAGGCGGTCGATCTGCGGCACCAGGCCGGAGGTCGACAGGGTCACGCGCTTGTTGGCCAGGCCGTAGCCAAGGTCGTCGCGCATCACGTTCATGGCGCGCACGACGTTGTCGAAATTCATCAACGGCTCGCCCATGCCCATCATCACCACGTTGGTGAGGCGACGCTGCTTGTGCGGGATGTTGCCCAGGTGGCGCGCAGCCACCCACACCTGGCCGATGATCTCGGCGGTGGACAGGTTGCGGTTGAAGCCCTGGGTGGCCGTCGAACAGAAGGTGCAGTTCAGCGCACAGCCGACCTGCGAGGACACGCACAGCGTGCCGCGGTTCTTGTCCGGGATGTACACCGCTTCGATCGCGTTCTTGCCGTCGGTACCCATGGCCAGCAGCCACTTGTGGGTGCCGTCGGCCGAGGGCTTGTCGAACACGATGTTCGGAACGCGGACCTCGGCATGCTGCTTCAGCTTGCTGCGCAGCGCCTTGCCCAGGTCGGTCATTTCATCGAAGTCGGTGACGTAGTGGTGGTGGATCCACTTCATTACCTGGTGGGCACGGTAGCGCGCTTCGCCGAGGGTCTCGGCGAAGAAGCGCTCCAGGCCCTCGCGATCGAGGTCGAGCAGGTTCTGCTTGGCCACCGGCGCGCCTTCGGCGAGCACGATGGGGATGGCGGTGGGCTGTACGACCTCGTTCACGGCATTACTCTCAGCGCGAGACCACTTCGGTCGCGGCGAAGAAGTACGCGATTTCAATCGCGGCATTCTCGACCGAGTCCGAGCCGTGGGCGGCATTGGCATCGATGGAATCGGCGAAGTCGGCGCGGATGGTACCCGGCGCAGCGTCCTTCGGATTGGTGGCGCCCAGCAGGTCGCGGTGGGCCAGCACGGCGTTCTCGCCTTCCAGCGCCTGGATCATCACCGGGCCGGAGATCATGAACTCGACCAGCGCGTTGAAGAACGGACGCTCGCGGTGCACGGCGTAGAAGCCTTCGGCTTCGCGGCGCGACAGCTGCTTGTACTTGGCGGCCACGACCTTCAGGCCAGCCTTTTCGAAGCGGGCGTAGATTTCGCCGATGACGTTCTTGGCGACGGCGTCCGGCTTGATGATGGAAAGGGTGCGCTCCAGCGCCATGGGAAGTTCTCCGTTGGGCGGGCCACTGATCGGCCCGAGAGTAACATGAAAAAAACCCGCGTCAAAACGCGGGCTTAGCCTATATACGTGGTGGGGATTCTACAGGGTCGCGGGGCGTGATGCCATGGTGTCCGTGGGCGCGGGCGGCCGGCGGGGTGTGCGCTGCGTTCAGGATCCGGACCGCCACGCAGGGCGTGGCGCTACGTGAACGGTTGCCTTTGCGTGCTGCGGCGCAGCATGCCTCTGCCGGCGACCGGGACTAATATCAAACAATCGTTTGATTGAACCCTGCCCCGCCCATGGCCAAGCCCGCCCACTTTTCCACCAAGGACCGCATTCTCGGCGCCGCCGAGGAGCTGTTCGCCCTGCACGGGTTCGCCGGGACCTCGCTGCGCCAGGTGACCAGCCAGGCGGACGTGAACATCGCCGCGGTCAACTACCACTTCGGGTCCAAGGAAAACCTGGTCAACGAGGTGTTCCGCCGCCGCATGGACGAGATGACCGCCGCCCGGCTGTCCCAGCTGGAGCTCGCCCGGCGTGGACATCCCGGTGAATTGCGGCCGGTCCTGGCCGCCTTCGTCGAACCGGCCCTGGCCATGGCCCAGGACCGCCAGACCGGCGGTGCGTTCGTGCGGGTCATCGCCCGCGCCTACGCGGAAAAGAATGACAACCTGCGCAAGTTCCTGTCCGACCACTACGGCCACGTGCTGCGTGAGTTCGGCAAGGCGATCGCGGCCTGCGTGCCCGGCCTGAGCAAGGAGGAGTTGTACTGGCGACTGGATTTCCTTGCCGGCGCGCTCACCTATGCAATGGCCGACTTCGGCCTGATCAAGCGTCCCGCCGGTGTCACCGAAGCGGCGCATCGTGCGCATGCGGCCCAGGAGCTCATCCATTTCGCCGAGGCCGGGTTCCGCGCCAGCGCGGCGACCGGCCCTGCACCGTCCTTCCCAGCTGTTGAATCTCCTTCCACCCCGTAGAGCCCGGCCCTGCCTGGCTGCTTGCAACGACCAACAAAGGCTTATCGACATGTCCAATTCCCTGCCAGTCCGCCGTGCCGCCGTGCTGGGTGCCGGCGTCATGGGTGCCCAGATTGCCGCCCACCTGACCAATGCCGGCGTCGACACCGTGCTGTTCGACCTGCCCGCCAAGGAAGGTCCTGCCGACGGCATCGTCCTGAAGGCCATCGCCAATCTCGGCAAGCTCAGCCCTGCCCCGCTGGCCAGCAAGTCGTACGCCGAAGCGATCACCCCGGCCAACTATGGCACGCCGGATGACAGCAGCGGCCTGGAACAGCTGCGCGACTGCGACCTGATCATCGAAGCCATCGCCGAGCGGATGGACTGGAAGCAGGACCTGTACAAGAAGATCGCGCCGTTCGTGGCCGACCATGCCGTACTGGCCTCGAATACCTCCGGCCTGGGCATCAACAAGCTCGCCGACGTGCTGCCCGAACAGCTGCGCCACCGCTTCTGCGGCGTGCACTTCTTCAACCCGCCGCGCTACATGCACCTGGCCGAGCTGATCCCGGCCACCACCACCGACGCCGCCGTGCTGGAGGGGCTGGAGAGCTTCCTGGTCACCACCCTCGGCAAGGGCGTGGTGTATGCCAAGGACACCCCGAACTTCATCGGCAACCGCATCGGCGTGTTCTCGATCCTGTCCACCATCTTCCACACCCAGCAGTTCGGCCTGGGCTTCGATGAAGTCGATGGCCTGACCGGACCGCTGGTCGGCCGCCCGAAGTCAGCGACTTACCGCACCTCGGACGTGGTCGGCCTGGACACCATGGCCCACGTCATCAAGACCATGGGCGACACCCTGCCCAACGACCCGTGGCACCAGTACTTCGCCTCGCCGAAGTGGCTGGACGCGCTGATCGCCAAGGGCGCGCTGGGCCAGAAGACCGGCGCCGGCATCTTCCGCAAGGTCGGCAAGGACATCGTGGTGCTGGACCTGGAGAAGCAGGACTACCGCCCTGCCGACCGCACCGCGGCCCCGGAAGTGGTCGAGATCCTGAAGATCAAAAACCCGGCCGAAAAGTTCGCCAAGCTGCGCGAAAGCCAGCACCCGCAGGCGCAGTTCCTATGGGCGACCTTCCGCGACCTGTTCCACTACAGCGCCTACCACCTGGCCGACATCGCCGAAACCGCGCGCGACGTCGACCTGGCCATCCGCTGGGGCTACGGCTGGTCGCTGGGCCCGTTCGAAACCTGGCAGGCTGCCGGCTGGAAGCAGGTCGCGCAGTGGATCGCCGATGACATCGTCGCCGGCAAGAGCATGAGCAACGCCCCGCTGCCGGACTGGGTGTTCGACGGCCGCGACGGCGTGCACGCCGCCGAGGGCAGCTACAGCCCGACCCGCAACGCCAAGCTGCCGCGTTCGGCGCTGCCGGTGTACCAGCGCCAGCGCTTCCCGGATCCGCTGCTGGGCGAGACCTTCAGCCCGGGCGAAACTGTGTTCGAGAACGACGGCGTGCGCATGTGGCACGATGGCGACGGCATTGCCGTGGTCAGCTTCAAGACCAAGATGAACACCGTGTCCGACCACGTGCTCAACGGCCTGCAGGAAGCGATCAAGCGCGCTGAGCAGGGCTTCAAGGGCCTGGTGATCTGGCAGCAGAAGGAACCCTTCTCCGCCGGTGCCGACCTGGCCGGCGCGCTCGGCCTGCTGCAGGCCGGCAAGGTCGACCAGTTCGAAGAAATGGTGCACAACTTCCAGCGCACCAGCCAGGCCATCAAGTACGCGCTGGTGCCGGTGGTGACCGCGGTGCGCGGCCTGGCCCTCGGTGGCGGCTGCGAGTTCCAGATGCACAGCGCCAAGAGCGTGGCCGCACTGGAAAGCTACATCGGCCTGGTCGAAGCCGGCGTCGGCCTGCTGCCGGCCGGTGGTGGCCTGAAGGAACTGGCAGTGCGCGCCTCCCAAGCCGCCGGCCCGGGCGGTGATGTGTTCGCCGAACTGAAGAAGACCTTCGAAACCGTGGCCATGGCCAAGGTCTCCAACTCGGCGGTCAACGCCAAGGAACTGGGCCTGATGCGCGCCACCGACAAGGTGGTGTTCAACAGCTTCGAAGCGCTGCACATCGCCAAGGCCGAAGTGCAGGCGCTGGCCGAAGGCGGCTACCGTCCGCCGATGCCGGCCCGCCGCATCCAGGTGGCCGGTGACGTGGGCATCGCCACCTTCAAGATGATGCTGGTCAACATGCTGGAAGGCCGCTTCATCAGCCCGTACGACTACGAGATCGCCGTGCGCATCGCCACCGTGCTGTGTGGTGGCGAAGTGGACCGCGGCACGCTGGTCGACGAAGAGTGGCTGCTGACCCTGGAGCGCAAGCACTTCGTCGAACTGGCCCAGCAGGAAAAGACCCAGGCCCGCATCGCGCACATGCTCAAGACCGGCAAGCCGCTGCGCAATTGATTGCGCGCCCGGTAGGTGCCGACCGTTGGTCGGCACGCCTGTCCCCTAATTGAAGAGATCATTGCAATGACCAAGCAAATCCAGGACGCCTACATCGTCGCCGCCACCCGCACCCCGGTTGGCAAGGCGCCCAAGGGCGTGTTCCGCAATACCCGTCCCGACGACATGCTGGCCCACGTGCTCAGGTCCGTGGTCGCGCAGGCACCGGGGATCGACGTCAACCGCATCGACGATGCCATCATCGGCTGCGCCATGCCCGAAGCCGAGCAGGGCATGAACGTGGCGCGCATCGGCGTGCTGCTGGCCGGCCTGCCCGATACCATCGCCGCGCAGACGGTGAACCGTTTCTGCTCGTCCGGCCTGCAGGCCGTGGCGATGGCGGCCGACCAGATCCGCCTGGGCAATGCCGACCTGATGCTGGCCGGCGGCACCGAGTCGATGTCGATGGTGCCGATGATGGGCAACAAGATCGCCATGGCCCCGAGCGTGTTCGACAACGACCACGTGGCCATCGCCTACGGCATGGGCATCACCGCCGAGAAGGTTGCCGAGGAATGGAAGGTCTCGCGCGAAGAGCAGGACGCCTTCGCGCTGGCGTCGCACCAGAAGGCCATCGCCGCGATCCAGAACGGCGAGTTCAAGGATGAGATCAGTCCCTACGACGTGCGCACCCGCCAGCCCGACCTGGCCGACGGCCGCCGCATCATCACCCGCGACCGCATCGTCGACACCGACGAAGGCCCGCGTCCGGATTCGTCGGCCGAAGGCCTGGCCAAGCTGCGCCCGGTGTTCCGCAACGGCCAGTTCGGCGGCACCGTGACCGCCGGCAACTCCTCGCAGATGAGCGACGGCGCCGGCGCGGTGCTGCTGGCGTCGGAGCAGGCGGTGAAGGACTACGGCCTGAAGCCGCTGGCCCGCTTCGTCAGCTTCTCGGTCGCCGGCGTGCGCCCGGAAGTGATGGGCATCGGCCCGATCGCCGCGATTCCCAAGGCGCTGAAGCAGGCCGGCCTGAGCCAAGACCAGCTGGACTGGATCGAGCTCAACGAAGCCTTCGCCGCGCAGTCGCTGGCGGTGATCCGCGATTGCGGCCTGGACCCGTCGAAGGTCAACCCGCTGGGCGGCGCCATCGCCCTGGGCCACCCGCTGGGCGCGACCGGCGCGATCCGCACCGCCACCCTGCTGCACGGCCTGCGCCGTCGCCAGCAGAAGTACGGCATGGTCACCATGTGCATCGGCACCGGCATGGGCGCAGCGGGCATCTTCGAATCGCTGTAATGCGGCGCCGGTAGCCACCGACCGTTGGTCGGTGGCCGTTTCCGCGCCCGGTAGCGCCGACCGTTGGTCGGCCCAGGCGGTAATGAGGGCCGGCCAACGGCCGGCGCTACGAAAAAGGGCGGCCATCAGGCCGCCCTTTTTTTCACCGATTGACCGCCTTCGCGATCAATCCTCGGCCAGCATCTGCGTCAGCTTCTCGCGGGCGGGCTTGGCCAGCTTCTTGTTCTCGAGCGCGAAGCGGATCGTCGCCTCGACCAGTCCCAGATGGGTACCGCAGTCGAAACGGGTACCTTCGAAGCGGTACGCATTGACTTCGTCGGACTTCAGCAGCTCGGCAATCGCGTCGGTCAGCTGGATCTCACCGCCAGCGCCGCGGCCGGTGGCTTCAAGCAGGCCGAAGATCTTCGGGTCGAGCACGTAACGGCCCACCACGGCCAGGTCGCTCGGCGCGTCCTCCGGCTTCGGCTTCTCCACGATCTGCGAGATGCGGCCCTTGCGGCCGTCGAACGCTTCGGTCGCCACGATGCCGTAGCTTGCGGTGTTCTCGTGCGGCACGTCTTCGACCGCGATCACGCTGGCACCGGTGGCCGCATTGAGATCGGCCATCTGCTTGAGCGCGCCGTCGCCGCGGTTCCAGATCAGGTCGTCCGGCAGCAGCACCGCGAACGGCTCGTCACCGACCACCGATTTCGCGCACAGCACCGCGTGGCCCAGCCCCAGCGCTTCGGTCTGGGTGACGAAGACCGCGCGCACGCCTTCCGGCAGCACGTTGCGCACCAGCTCCAGCAACTCGGTCTTGCCCGCCCGCTCCAGCTTCTGCTCGAGTTCGTAGGCCTTGTCGAAGTAGTCAGCCACCGCATGCTTGTAGCGGTTGGTGACGAAGATCAGGGTGTCGCACCCCGCTTCGATCGCTTCATCGACGGCGTACTGGATCAGCGGCCGATCGATGATCGGCAGCATTTCCTTGGGAACCGTCTTGGTCGCGGGAAGGAACCGGGTGCCCAGTCCCGCTACCGGGAATACCGCCTTGCGAATGCGCTTGTTCGTCACAGCCTGTTGGCCTCTCGTGCCGGAAAGGGCACCACGTTAGCCGACTCGACGTGAGATTCCTGTTGCAATGGCGCAAATTCCGGCATGGTCGCGAACAGGATGCTGTTGATGGCGTCGGTATCGTAATTGGCGATCGCTTCGCGCAGGCGCGGTACGTTGCCCAGCACCTGGTCGCGCGCAAAGGTGCGCACGCCGGCTTCCAAAATCTTGGGATGCGCGGTCGGGCGATAGTCCTCGTCCGAATAGAACAGGGTTTCGTGCAGCTTCTCGCCGGGGCGCAGGCCGGTGTAGACGATGGCGATGTCCTTGTACGGCTGTTTGCCGGCCAGGCGGATCATCTGTTCGGCCAGCACCCGGATCGGCACCGGCTCGCCCATGTCCAGGGTATAGATCGCACCGTGCGACGCCGATGCCGCGGCCTGCAGGATCAACTGGCAGGCCTCGGGAATGGTCATGAAGTACCGGGTCACCTCCGGGTCGGTGACCGTGACCGGACCGCCCTTGAGGATCTGCTCGCGGAACACCGGGACCACGCTGCCGGCCGAGGCCAGCACGTTGCCGAAGCGCACGGTCACGAAACGGGTATGGCTGGTCTTCTGGTCCAGGCTCTGGCAGATCATCTCCGCATAGCGCTTGCTGGCGCCGAGCGCGTTGACCGGGTCGACGGCCTTGTCGGTGGAGATGAACACGAAATGTTCGATGCGCGCTTCCACGCAGGCGCGCGCCACCGTCTCGGTGGACAGGATGTTGTTGCGCACCGCTTCGCGCAGCTGGCGTTCCAGCACCGGCACCTGCTTGTAGGCGGCGGCGTGGAAGACCGCGTCGACGCTGGACAGCGACAGCGCATGGCGGATCACGGCGGGGTCGCCGCAGTCGCCCAGCACCGCTTCCACCATCAGGTCCGGAAAGCTGCGCTTGAGTTCGGCCTCGATGGTCAGCAGCAGCAGCTCGCTCATTTCAAGCAGCACCACCCGCCCTGCCCCGTGCCGCGCGCACTGGCGGCACAGCTCGGACCCGATCGAACCACCGGCGCCGGTCACCAGCACGGTGCGCCCGCCCAGCCAGCCACGGATCAGGGACCAGTCCGGCAGGATCGGTTTGCGCCCGAGCAGGTCCTCGATGGCCACTTCCTTCAGCTCGCCAGGCAGCGAATGCCCCAGCAGCACGTCATTGAGCTTGGGCACCATCCGGAACGGTACGCCGGTGCTTTCGCACAGCGCCACCACGCGTTGCATGCCCGCTGCATCGAGCGAGGGAATGGCGATGACCAGCAGCTTGGCGGCGGTCTCGCGGGCCACTGCGGCCGCGTCATCGAGCGTGCCGAGGATGGGCAGGCCCTGCAGCTTGGCGCCCTGCAGGTGCTGGGCGTCGTCCAGCAGGCCTACCGGCTCGAAATCGCCCGAACGGCGCAGGTCGCGGACCAGGGCTTCGGCCGCCTGGCCGGCGCCCAGGATCAGCACCCGGCGCGCGGTGGCGTCGGACTGCAGCGCCTGGTAGTCCTTCCATGCCCGGTACAGCAGGCGCGGCGCGCCCAGCAGCGCCGACAGCGCGAACGGATAGATGACCAGAACCGACATCGGGACGCCGGCGAAGCGCTTGTACGCCAGCACCACGACGATGGCCAGCAGGCCGATGAAACTCGATTTGAAGATGTGCAGCAGGTCGGCCACGCTGGCGAACCGCCACAGGCCGCGGTACAGGCCCACGCGCCAGAACACCACCGCCTGGATAGCCAGCACCAGCGTGGTATCGATGTTCCACAGGGGCAGCGAAGGGGCGTCCGCCAACATCGAATAGCGGCCCGCATGCAGCAGCTGCCAGCAGGCCCAGACCATGAACAGATCGTGGGCCACGATGGCGGCACGCGGAAGCAGGCTCGTAAAGCGGTCCAGCCAAGACGTCATAAACCAGGCAATCCTTCTAGTGGCGCATTCCCTTGCGCAGGAGCAGCCAAAGACCAGTCGCGCAGAAGATCCACGCTATGGCAACGGCAGCCTCCCACCTCGGCTGCAAGTACGTGCAAGCATTAAACACTGTAATACTGAACAGACCAAAAACAAAGTACGTCCCTGTAACCGAAGTGTGCGTGGCACCACCTTTAACGGCCCGCTGGTAAAGATGCTGGGTGTGGGGCTCCATCCATCTCTGACCCGAGAGCATGCGCGAGAGCAGTGTGAAGCCCGCGTCCACGAGGAACGCGGTCAGCGGCACCAGCAGCAGCAACCAGGACAGGGAGGTGGTCACGCTGGCCAGGCAGACCAGCGCCGCGACCGCGTAGCCCAGTGCCCCGCTGCCGACATCGCCCATGAAAATCCGCGCGCGCGGGAAGTTGAACGGCAGAAAACCCAGGCAGGCCAGCGCCAGCACGATACCGACCAGGGCCAGGGGGCCGGGCAGCACCAGGGAGAAGGCCACACCGGCCAGAATGGCCTGGCTGGTCGCGATCCCGTTGATCCCATCCATGAAGTTCCAGATGTTGATCAGCGATGTCGTGAATAGCAGGGCCAGCGCGGCCTGCCAGACGTTGCCGGTGGCATTCCAGACCAGGCCCGCGATCAGGGCGGCGGCGATCAGATGCACCAGCAGCCGACGCACTGCCGGCAGCGGGCGATGGTCATCCCACCAGCCGATACCGGCCACCAGCACCAGGCCCAGCGCAGACACCAGCAGCGGCATGCGTGCCGTGGGCCAGGCGATGGCGGCCACCAGTGCCGCCAGCAGCAGGGTCACGACGATGGCGATGCCGCCGCCGCGCGGAGTGGCCACGCCGTGGCTGCGGCGTTCGCCGGGCTGGTCCATCAGGTTGCGCCGCAGCGCATAGTGGCGGGCACACGCGGTAAGCGCCGCCGCGACGGCCAGCACGGCCGCCGCTCCGATCCACCACGCAGGGGCCATGGGTCAGAGCACCGCGTAGTTCAGCAGCGGCTTGACCGTTCCCCACTCCTTGCAGCTCGGGCATTGCCAGTGGTGGGTGCGCGCGCCGAAGCCGCAGCGGGTGCAGCGGTACGCCGGGTTGCGGACCAGCAGCTGGTCGGTGATGTGCTTGAGGTCGTGCAGGGTCGCGGTGGAGTCGGCCCCTTCGGCCAGGGTCAGGTCGATCAGGGCCGACTCGCCGCGAACCGACGGACGATCCTTCAGCTGGCGCCCCAGGTAGGCGCGCGCCGGGGCGACGCCTTCCTGTTCTTCCATCAGCTGGGTCAGGGCCAGCACCGGCGCGATACCGCGGTAGTGCTCGGTCATTTCCGACAGGAATGCGCGGGCGCCGCCGAGGTCGCCGACCTTGCGGTAGTTCTGCATCAACGGCTGCAGCACCTCGGGCAGGTATTCGGGGTCGTTGCGGGCGGCACGTTCGAATGCGCGCACGGCCGCTTCGGCGTTCCCCGAGTCGGTTTCCAGGCGCCCTTCGATGATGCCGGCACGTACCGACATGGCGTCGGCCTGGTAGGCCCGCGCGATCGCCGCACGCGCCTCCTCGATCTTGCCGGCGCCGCGGAAGCGTTCAGCCAGTTCGCATTCGAACTGCCCGACCAGCTTGCCCATGGGCTCGCCGGTGACCTCTTCGTAACGGGTGGCGTTGTCGATCGCCTTTTCCCAGTCGCGCTCGGCCTGGTAGATGCCGATCAGGTGCTTGAGCGCCTGCGGGGCGCGCTGGTCGATCTGGGCCAGCTCGGTAAAGACGGTCTCGGCGCGATCCAGCAGGCCGGACTTCATGTAGTCCTCGCCCAGGGCCAGCAGCGCCTGGACGCGCTGGGCGTCGCTCAGGTCGGTGCGGTTGACCAGCCCCTGGTGCAGCCGGATGGCACGATCGACCTCGCCACGGCGGCGGAACAGGTGCCCCAGCGCGACCTGGGTCTCGAAGGTTTCCTTGTCCAGCTCGGCGATGTGCAGGAACAGTTCGATGGCCTTGTCAGGCTGCTCGTTGAGCAGGTAGTTCAGGCCACGGAAATAGGTGCTGGACAGACGGCTGACCTGGTTGTCGCCATGGCGCTGGCCACCACGCCGGCCGATCACCCAGCCGGACACCGCTGCCAGCGGCAGGAACAGGAAAAACCAGAACCACTCGGAGACAAATTCCATCGGCGCTCAACGTCCGTAGAAAGTAGAAGAAGGCATGCGTTGGGGTTCAAGAGTAGCCGAACCCATGCAAGGGGTGCATCCGCACTGGCGGATGACGTGGCTCAGGCAGGATCGCTTTCCAGCGGTACCACGGCGCTGACGCGCTCACGCAGTTCCTTGCCCGGCTTGAAATGCGGGACATGCTTGCCCGGCAATGCGACCGATTCCCCGGTCTTGGGGTTGCGCCCCAGCCTCGGCGGCCGGTAGTGCAGCGAAAAACTGCCGAACCCGCGGATCTCGATGCGATCCCCGCCGGCCAGCGCCCCGCCCATCATTTCCAGCAACGACTTCACCGCCAGATCGACATCGTCCGACTTCAGATGCGCCTGTCGGCGCGCCAGGATTTCGATCAACTCGGATTTGGTCATTGCGGACTCGCGTCGAGGGTCTCAAACCCTGAAACGGCCCGGACAAGTGTCCGGGCCGCCCAGGAAACTACAGCTACGGCGGGGCCCGATTACTCGGACTTGTTGCCGTTCAGCTGGGCGCGCAGCAGCGCACCGAGCTGGGTGGTGCCGCTGGAAGCGGAAGAGGACTGGTATTCCTCCAGCACTTCGCGCATTTCCGCGTCGTCCTTGGCCTTGATCGACAGCTGCAGGGTACGACCCTTGCGATCCATGCCCACGAACTTCGCTTCAACCTTGTCGCCGACCTTCAGGAACTGGGTCGCGTCGTCGACGCGCTCGTTGGCAACGTCGCGAGCCGAGACGTAACCTTCGATGCCGTCAGCCAGTTCGATGGTAGCGCCCTTGGCGTCCACTTCCTTGACCACGCCTTCGACCTTCGAACCCTTCGGGTTGGCAGCCATGTACTGACCGAACGGATCCTGCTCCAGCTGCTTGACGCCCAGGCTGATGCGCTCGCGCTCCGGATCGACGGCCAGGACGACGGCGTCCAGGTTGTCGCCCTTCTTGAAGTTGCGGACCACGTCTTCGCCGGTGGTGTTCCAGCTGATGTCGGACAGGTGCACCAGGCCGTCGATACCGCCGTCCAGGCCGATGAAGATGCCGAAGTCGGTGATCGACTTGATCTGGCCCGACACCTTGTCGCCCTTCTTGTGGATGGCAGCGAAGGTTTCCCACGGATTGGCGGCAACCTGCTTCATGCCCAGCGAGATGCGGCGACGCTCCTCGTCGACGTCCAGGACCATGACTTCGACTTCGTCACCGACCTGCACGACCTTGGACGGGTTGACGTTCTTGTTGGTCCAATCCATCTCGGAAACGTGCACCAGGCCTTCGACGCCCGGCTCGATCTCGACGAACGCGCCGTAATCGGTGACGTTGGAGACCTTGCCGAACACGCGGCTGTTGGCCGGGTAACGGCGGGCGATGTTGTCCCACGGATCCTCGCCCAGCTGCTTCAGGCCCAGCGAAACGCGGTTGCGCTCGCGGTCGAACTTCAGCACGCGGACGTCCAGCTCGTCGCCGACGTTGACGACTTCGGACGGATGGCGCACGCGCTTCCAGGCCATGTCGGTGATGTGCAGCAGGCCGTCGATGCCACCCAGGTCCACGAACGCGCCGTAATCGGTCAGGTTCTTGACGACACCCTTCAGGATCGCGCCTTCCTGCAGCTTGTCCATCAGCTGCTCGCGCTCTTCCGAGTGCTCGCTTTCGACGACAGCGCGGCGCGAGACCACGACGTTGTTACGCTTGCGGTCCAGCTTGATGAGCTTGAATTCCAGCTCCTTGCCTTCCAGGTAGGCCGGGTCGCGCACCGGGCGCACATCCACCAGCGAACCGGGCAGGAACGCGCGGACATCCTTGATGTCCACGGTGAAACCACCCTTGACCTTGCCGCTGATGCGGCCGGTGATGGTTTCGTTCTTTTCCAGGGCTTCTTCCAGCTCGTCCCACACCATGGCGCGCTTGGCTTTCTCGCGCGACAGGACGGTTTCACCGAAGCCGTTCTCGATCGAGTCGAGGGCGACCTTGACGACATCGCCTTCGGCAACGTCGATTTCGCCGGCGTCGTTACGGAACTGTTCGATCGGCACGATGCCTTCGGACTTCAGGCCGGCGTTGATCACCACGACGTCGCCGCGGACTTCAACGACAACACCGCTGACGATGGCGCCCGGCTTCAGCTTGGCCAGATTGGCCTGGCTGGCTTCAAACAGTTCGGCAAATGATTCGGTCATTAGATTTACTCTGTTGGACACATGGGCATGGGTTCCGGAACGGTTCCCTTTTACTGCCCGCCTGTTGGTCGACCCCGGTAACGCGAGTCGTGTGTTAAGTAGGAAAACCGCCACGCATCATTGCGGGACGGAGCTTGTGTTGCCTTGCATTGGTGCGACTGCCGCCGATGGATTGACGGCCTCCTTGCCACGGATCAGGCACCCGAAACCGGAAGCAGATCCAGTACCTTGGCAACGACGGTGTCGATGCCGATACCACTGGTGTCGATGACGACGGCATCATCTGCCGGCTTCAGGGGCGCCACTGTGCGCTGTGCATCACGGGCGTCGCGGGCCATGATCTCGCGCAGGAGGTCATCAAAGTTAACAGAAACCCCCTTGTCTTTCAACTGGTTATGCCGGCGCCCGGCCCGCTCCTCGGCACTGGCGGTCAGGAAGACCTTGAATGGGGCATCCGGGAAGATCACGGTGCCCATGTCGCGGCCGTCGGCAACCAGGCCCGGCAGAACCCTGAATGCGCGCTGGCGCTCCTTCAGCGCGGCGCGGACCTCGGGGATGGCGGCAATGGCCGAGGCCAGGGCGCCGGTGGTTTCCAGGCGCAGCTCGTCGGTGGCGTCGGTCTCATTGACGATGACACGCAGCCCCCCGTCGGCCGCCTCGACGAAGCGCACATGGGTGTCGAAGGTGCACCGGACCAGCGCGGAGGCGTCCGAGGTGTCGATATCGGCCCAGCTCGCGGCCACCCCCACGGCCCGGTACAGGGCGCCCGAATCCAGGTAGTGCCAGCCCAGCCGGGATGCGACAATGCGGCTTACGGTCCCCTTGCCGGCCCCGGACGGGCCGTCGATGGTGAGCACGGGAGGTAGCTGATTCATGGGTTTCCCTGTGGATTTGACCCCCCATTCTAGCCCCTGCCCGACCGCTGCCGAGACCTTTTTGGTGCAACCACTTGAAAGGATGGAAAAAAGCCCGGTAGAATGGCGGGCTTGAACGAGCGTCACCTGCCGATTGTCGTCTGCATATCGCGGCCGCGCTCCAACCGAATCCACGTTTACGCCGAGGTATGCAATGAAAGTCCTGTCTTCCCTGAAGTCGGCCAAGTCCCGTCACCGCGACTGCAAGGTCGTCCGTCGTCGCGGCAAGATCTTCGTGATCTGCAAGTCGAACCCGCGCTTCAAGGCTCGCCAGCGCTGAGCCGAGGGCGTCACGGCCATCGGTCGCGACCTGCCTGAATAAAAAGCCGCCTCCGGGCGGTTTTTTATTGCCGATTTTGTTGTAATCGCCGGGTGTGCCACGACCACCGGTCATGGCTGCCTTGCCGGATCCGCCGGTAGATCATGACCACTGGTCCTGATGCCGTTGTTGGCCACGACCGCCGGTCGTGGCTCCTTTCTTGATGACTGGGGAGTAGATCGAGATGAAGCGTTACCTGACCACCCTGCCGCTGCTGGCCCTGCTGGCCTGTGCCGGCGCCCACGCCGATACCCTGCTGATCGACCGCACCAAGGAGCAGGCCGCGCCGGTGGTACCGGTGCGCGGTCAGACCGCCAGCCAGGTGCTGAGCGCGTTTGGTGAACCCACCGAGAAGCTGGAGCCGCGTGGCGGCCAGAAGCGCCAGTGGCCGACCATCAACCGCTGGGTCTACCCGATGTTCACCGTGTACTTCGAGAAGTCCAAGGTGATCGACGTGGTGGCCAACAAGGCCGACGCCAACGAAGTTGGCCCGAAGCCGCCGATCCGCTGATCCACAACCACGCCCGCCGCCCGGCGGGCCATCGCATCGAGACCATGAACGACACGCTCCGCTTTCCGGCCGAATGGGAATCCCAGTCCGCCATCCTGATCGCCTGGCCCCACGCCGACACCGACTGGGCCGACCGCCTGGGTGACGTCGAGGACACCTACATCGCGCTGGTCGCGGCCATCACCCGCTTCCAGCCGGTGGTGATCATCGTGGCCGACGACGACCTGGAGGCGTACGCCGATGCGCGCCTGCGCTCGAACCGGATCGATACCGGGCGGGTGCGGTTCGTCACTGCGCAGTACGACGACACCTGGCTGCGCGATTCGGGCCCGATCACGCTGCGCCGCGCCGACGGCGGCTTCCGCCTGCTGGACTTCCGCTTCACCGGCTGGGGCGGCAAGTTCGAGGCAAGCCTGGACGACCAGCTGGTGGGCGTGCTGCACCAGGCGGGGCTGTTCGCCGACGCGGAGCTGCAGAGCATCCCGTTCGCGCTCGAAGGCGGGGCGATCGAGACCGATGGTGCCGGTACCCTGCTGACCACCTGGCAGTGCCTGCACGAGCGCCATCCGGACCGCGACCGTGCCTCGCTCAGCGCGGACATGGCCAGCTGGCTGGCGCAGGACCGCGTGTTGTGGCTCGACCACGGCTACCTGGAAGGCGACGACACGGACGCGCACATCGACACCCTGGCGCGCTTCGCGTCGGTGGACAGCATCGTCTACCAGGCCTGCGACGACAGCACGGACTCGCATTTCGCCGAGTTGCAGGCGATGGGCGACGAACTGGCGGCGCTGCGCACGGCCGACGGCCAGCCGTACCGGCTGTTCCCGCTGCCATGGGCACGCCCGGTGATGGACGAGGGCCGCCGCCTGGCGGCGTCCTACGCGAATTACCTGACCCTCAACGGCGCGGTGCTGATGCCGGCCTACGGCGACGTGGCCGACGACGCGGCGCGCGACGTCCTGGCCCAGGCCTATCCGAACCACGAGATCGTGCAGGTTCCCTGCCGCTCGCTGATCTGGCAGAACGGCAGCCTGCACTGCATCACCATGCAGTTGCCTTCCGGGTTGTTGGCTGCGTAAAGCTCATCGGCATTCGATGGTTTCCCTGGCGCCGGGCTTTTTGCCCGGCGCTTTTGGTTTTGGGCGAACAGCCGGTGGCCATCGCTTGGTCTGAGCTGGGCTGCCCGTCGGCCGGCCCAGCCCGTAAAGGTGAACAGCTGCTCTTCGCGACCAGACACGCACCCCGTTTATCGCCCAGCACGCCGCACACACCCATCCGCGATAAACTGCGTTTTTCCCCCAGCAGGACCGCCCCGGATGAGCTCTCGCCACACCCTTTCCGTCGCCCTGATCCAGGAGCGCAACCACGGTGACGCGGCCGCCAACCTGGCCGTGATCGAAACGCGCGTGGCTGAAGCGGCTGCCCGGGGTGCCAAGCTCATCCTGCTGCAGGAACTGCACAACGGCGCGTACTTCTGCCAGCACGAGTCGGTGGATGAGTTCGACCTGGCCGAACCGATTCCCGGTCCGAGCACCGAACGCCTCGGCGCGCTCGCCAAAAAGCACGGCGTGGTCATCGTCGGCTCGCTGTTCGAGCGCCGCGCCGCCGGCCTGTACCACAACACCGCCGTGGTGTTCGAAAAGGACGGCACCCTGCTGGGCAAGTACCGCAAGATGCACATCCCGGACGACCCCGGCTTCTACGAGAAGTTCTACTTCACCCCCGGCGACATCGGCTTCAAGCCGATCGATACCTCGGTGGGTCGCCTTGGCGTGCTCGTCTGCTGGGATCAGTGGTATCCGGAAGCCGCGCGCCTGATGGCGCTGGCCGGTGCCGAACTGCTGCTCTACCCCACCGCCATCGGCTGGGACCCGGACGACCAGAAGGACGAACAGGGCCGCCAGCGCGATGCCTGGGTGCTCAGCCACCGCGGCCATGCCGTGGCCAACGGCGTGCCCGTGCTGAGCTGCAACCGCGTCGGCCATGAAGCCTCGCCGCTGGGCGCCTCCGGCATCCAGTTCTGGGGCAACAGCCACGTGCTGGGCCCGCAGGGCGAATTCATTGCCGAAGCCGGTGCCGAGCCGACCGTGCTGGTCTGCGACGTCGACCTGCAGCGCAGCGAACACGTCCGCCGGATCTGGCCGTTCCTGCGCGACCGCCGCATCGACGCCTACGGCGACCTGCTCAAGCGCTACATCGACTGATCCCCCACAGGAAGCCCGCCCCGTGACCGTGCTGCTGCGCGACGCCACCGATGCCGATATTCCGGCCATCACCGCCATCTATGCCGTGGAAGTGACCGACTTCGTCAATACCTACGAGTACGACGTTCCGGATGCGGCCGAGATGCAGCGGCGCATGCACGACATCGTCGCGCGCGGGTTCCCCTACCTCGTGGCCGAGGTCGATGGCCAGGTCGCCGGCTACGCCTATGCCAACACCTACCGTGGCCGCATCGCCTACCAGTGGACGGTGGAAAACTCCGTCTATGTCGACGCCGCCTTCCAGGGCAAGGGCGTCGGCACCGCGCTGATGCAGGGCCTGATCGACGCCTGCGTCGCGCGCGGCTACCGCCAGATGGTGGCGGTGATCGGCGAGCCGTCCAACACCGCCTCGATCAAGCTGCACGAACGCTTCGGCTTCCACCTGGTCGGCATCTTCCGTGGCCTGGGCCGCAAGCATGGGCGCTGGCTGGACACGGTGCAGATGCAGCGCGCGCTCGGCGATGGTGTCGACAGCGCCCCTTCGAATGAATGATGAAATGACCGACAACCTGATGGACGACAACGGCGACACCCTGTTCGCCGGCCAACCCGTGCGCGTGGTCGAGCGCGATGGCGTGCGCTATACCCTGCTGGGCACTGCTCACGTTTCGCAGGCCAGCGTGGAGGTGGTGGAACGCGCCATCAACAGCGGCCGCTTCGATGCCGTCGCGGTGGAGCTGGATCCGCAGCGCCTGCAGGCGCTGACCAATCCCGATGCACTGGCCAAGCTCGACCTGGTCGAGGTGATCCGCAAGGGCCGCGTGGCGCTGTTCGCCGCCAACCTCGCCCTGGCCGCCTACCAGCGCCGCCTGGCCGAACAACTGGGCATCGAGCCCGGTGCCGAGCTCAAGCGCGCCGTGGGCCTGGCCAACGAACGCAACCTGCCCGTGCACCTGATCGACCGCGAAGTGGGGCTGACCTTCAAGCGGGCCTCGCAGCGGCTGGGCTTCTTCGGGAAGATCAAGCTGGTCATGGGCCTGGGCACCGGCCTGTTCGCCTCCGAAGAGGTCGGCGAAGACGAGATCGAGAAGCTCAAGCAGGGTGACATGCTGGAAGCGAGCTTCGGCGAGTTCGCCAGCGAGAGCCCGGCGCTGTATGAAACCATCATCGGCGAGCGCGACCGCTACATGGCCACCCGCCTGCGCGAAGTACACGACCCGGCCCAGCGCGAGGTCCTTGCCGTGGTCGGCGCCGGCCATCTCGCCGGGCTGGCCCGGTACCTGGAAACCGATACCGAGGCACCGGGCCCGCTGCGCGAATCGCTTGAAGCGGTGCCGAAGAAGCGCAACATTCCCTGGATCACCCTGGCCATCCTGGCGATCGTGCTGGCCGGGATCGCGGTGGGCTTCTACCGCGGTGGACTGGGCGTGGGCACCGAACTGCTGGCGGTGTGGGCGATGTACACCGGCGGCCTGGCCGGCCTGGGTTGCCTGCTCGCTGGCAGCCATCCCCTCAGCATCCTCACCGCCATCGTGGTCGCCCCGTTCAAGCCGTTCCGGCTGAGCATCCCCACCGGCGCATTCGCCGCCCTGGTCGAAGCCCGCCTGCGCAAACCGGCCTACGAGGACTTCCTCAAGCTGCGCGACGACGCGCAGAGCGTGCGCGGCTGGTACCGCAACCGGGTCACCCGCGTGGTCCTGACCTTCATGCTGACCAACCTCGGCAGCATGCTCGGACTCTGGCTGACCGGCTTCCAGGTGTGGGGAAAAGTGGCGGCATAGCGCGGCACCCCCACCTGGATCGGCAGCACACAGCGAATGCAAGGAGCAGCAATGGAACACCTGGACAACCTGGAACGCGATGGCTTCGTCGTGGTGCGCGGGGCCGTCGATGCCGCGCTGGTGGAGGAGCTCAACGGGCGCATCGCCCGATTCAAGCAGCGCAATGCGAAGGCGGCGTCGCGCAACCTGGACGAGCACGGCCGCCTTTCGCGCGTGGTCAACCTGCACCTGGTCGTGGACGCGTTGACCCGACTGCTCACCGACAATGCCGCGATCGCCGTGTGCGACCGGTTCTTCGGCGAACCGACGTCGCTCTACACCACGCTGTATTACGAACGTGGCTCCGAGCAGGCGTTGCACCGCGACACACCCGTGTTCGCCACCACCCCCGCCGAGCGCTACATGGGCGTCTGGGTTGCGCTGGATGAGGTCGGCGACGACAACGGGCCACTGATGGTGGTGCCGGGCAGCCACAAACTGCCGCCGGTGGATGTGCAGGCCATCCGCCGCGAGGTGTTCGGGGACGGACCGATCGATCCCCTGGCGCCTGCCGGCTGGTCTGCTTACCAGGCCGTGGTCGCGGCCCAGTGCGACGCGGTGGGACTGTCGCCCCGACCCGTGCACGTCGCCCCGGGCGACGTGATCATCTGGCACCCGCAACTGTTCCATGGCGGTGCACCGCACGCGGCCGCACGCATGCGGCGCAGCGTGGTCATGCACGTTACCCCCAAGGGCGTGCCCGTGGGACACCTTGATGCCTTCTACGATCCGTCGACCGCGCGCCAATCCGCCTCGTGGCGCTACTACCGGCGCGGCAACCGCGACATCGCACGGTTCGGCCATGTCGACTTCGGCCACGCGTACAAGGTGCGCACCTGGTTCCTGCGCAAGGCCTGAGGTCCGCCGGACCCTCCACGACAGGCGCCGGCCAGGAGCCGGCGCCCTGCCGGATCAGGCCGGCTCGATCACCGCGTCGCTGCCCTTTGGCGGCAGGCCCCTCGCCCGCCGCACGATGCGGCCGGTGGCGATCGCCATGTCGTCCAGCATGGCGTAGATGGTCGGCAGGAACAGCAGGCTGACCACGGTCGAGAAGGCCAGGCCGCCGGCGATGGCCCGCGCCATCGGGTAGTACGGCGGGCCGTCGCCCAGCAGCTGGGTGTCGGTCAACGAAATCGGGATCATCGCCAGGATCGCCGTGCCCATGGTCATCATGATCGGGCGCAGACGCTCGCGCGAGCCTTCCACCAGCGCCTGGGTGCGGGCCATGCCGCGCCGGCGCAGGTTGTTGATGTGCTCGATCATCACGATGCCGTTGTTCACCACTACGCCCATCAATACCAGGATGCCGATGAAGGACATGATCCCGAACGACGTCCCGGTCAGCCAGAACAGCCAGAACACGCCGAAGATGGAGAACAGCACCCCGCTCATGATGGCAGCCGGGAACAGCAGCGATTCGAACACCGCCGCCATCACCACGTAGATCATCACCAGCGCGATCACCAGGTTGAACATCATCTGCTGCATGGCTTCGTTGTCGTCGCCGAAATCCCCGCCGTCGAAGGTGAAGGTGTAGCCGGCCGGGAAGCTCATCGGCTTGAGCGTGTCCTCCATCGCCTTGCGGCCCTCCGGCGCGGTCACCTTCTCGGCCAGGTTGGCCTTGATGGTCAGCGTGGTCTGGCGGTTGGTACGCCCCACCCGCGTCGCCGACGGCTTGATGCTGACGTCGACCAGGCTCAGCAGCGGCACCGAACGCCCGTCGCCGGTGCGCACGGTGAAACTGGCCAGGTCTTCCGGGCTGCTCTGTTCGGCCCCGGCGAAACGCACCCACACAGGCACCTCGCTGTCGCCACGGCGGAACTCGCGCATCGGCGCACCGCGCAGGGCCAGCCCGACGAAACTGGCGACCTGTTCGGCATTGAACCCGAACGCGGCGGCACGTTCGCGGTCGACATGGATCGACAGCTCGCTGCCCTTCTCGCCATTATCGATGCGCACGTCGCGCAGCTCCTTGCGTTGGGCCAGCAGCGGCACCACGTCCTCGCCGATCTGCTGCAGCATCTGGGTCGAATCGCCCACCAGCTGCACCTCCACGCCCTTGCTGCCACCGCCGCCACCGTCGCCGCCCTGGTTGCCAACGATGTAGTCGGCACGTGCCGAGCGCGGAAGACCCTTGCGCAGCGACTCCTGCACCGCCGCCATGTTGCCGGCGTGCTTTTCGTCCAGGGTCACGATGGTGCTGCTGCCTTCCTGCTCGCTGTACCAGGAATAGACCTGCGTGATGTGCAGCTTCTCGCGGTTCTGGTCCAGGTACTTCTCCACCCGCGCGATTTCGTCGGACATCTGCTCGCGGGTGAACGCGCCCTTCCAGTTGTAGCCGATGAACACATCGGTGCCGCCTTCACCGCCGAACATGTCGACCTTGGTCAGCTTCATCGGCACCAGGCTGACCAGCACCACCAGCAGGATGCCGAGCACGCTCCAGCCGCGGTGTTCCAGCGTCCACTGCAGCAGGGTGGCGTAGCGACGCTGCAGCCGGGCGATCACGCCGCGCTGCGAATGCACCAGCTTGGGCGTCTGCATGCGCGCCGACAGCATCGGGATCAGGCTCACTGCCACCAGCCACGAGGCCATCAGCGAGACCGAGATGGTGATCGCGATCTGCGCCATGAAGATGCTGATGTTGTTGGTCTCGCCGAACAGGTTCGGCACGAACACGATGCAGTGGCACAGGGTGCCGGCGCTCAGCGCGATGGCCACGTTGCGGGTGCCGATGATCGACGCCTGCACCGGCTGGTCGGGCATGCGCTCGCGTTCCTGGTAGATGCTCTCCACCACCACCACCGCGTTGTCGACCAGCATGCCCACCGCCAGCAGCAAGCCCATCATGGTCAGGATGTTGAGCGTGACCCCGACGAAGTACATGAAGCCGAGGGTGATCACGAAACAGATCGGGATCGCCAGCGTCACCATCAGCGTGGACGGCCAGTGGCGCAGGAAGAAGAACAGGACCGTCACCGACAGCAGCAGGCCGACCGCACCGGCCTCGGCCAGTTCCAGCAGCGACGAGGTCACCGTCTTGCCCTGGTTGTCGATGACCCGGATGTTGACGTCGCGCATCGACGGCTGCTTGCGGATCGATTCGACTTCGGCCAGCGCCGCGCGCGACACCTCCACCAGGTTGGCGCTGCGCTCCTTGTAGATGTCCAGGCCCACCGCTGGATTGCCGTCCAGGCGACGGCCGTAGGCCATGCGCGTGGGCTTGAGCCGGATCTCGGCGATGTCGCCCAGGCGCAGGCCCTTGGTGTCGATCACCAGCTCACGCAGCTCCTGCAGGTCGGTGATTTCGCCGACCGGCTGGATCCGCACGCGCTGGCCGTTGTCGTCGATCTGCCCGGCCGAGATCGAGAAGTTCAGCGTGCGCAGGCGCTCGCTCAGTTCGTTGATGCTCAGGTTGTGCGCGGTCAGCCGATCGGGACTGATCGCGATTTCAACCTCGTTCGGCGGCGCGCCCGAGATCTCCACCCGCGCCACCCCGGGAATGCGTTCGATGCGCCGCTTGAACTCGCGGTCCAGCATGTCGTACGCGCCAGTGAGATCGGTGGCACTGGCCAGGCGCACCTTCAGCACCGGCTCGTCGCTGCTGGACCACTTGAACACGTTGTAGCGCTGCAGGTCGTCGGGCAGGTCGGAACGGATCGCATCGATGCGCTCGCGCGCGTCGGAGGCGGCGATGGCGATGTCGCGATCCCAGTCGCTGAACTCGATGAAGATGCTGGCGCCTTCGGAGGTGGCCTGGGAGCGCATGCGCTTGATCCCGGTCATCGTCGCCAGCGCTTCTTCGGTCGGGCGGATGATGGTGCGCTCGACTTCTTCCGGGGTAGAACCCGTGTAAGGCACCTGCACGAACAGGAACGGCGCCGAGATGTCCGGCAGCGCCTCCAGTGGCAGCCGGAACGCGGCGATCAGCCCCACCACCACCAGCGAGACGAAGCACATGATGGTGGTGATGGGGCGGCGGATGGAAAACTCGGCGATGCTCATGCCGGCTCCTGTGCCGCGTCGCCGGCCGGTCCGCCCGCCACGCCCCGGTGCGCATGCTGGCGGCCCCGCTCGCGGTAGTAGGCATCGCCGCGGCGATCCAGCAGGTCGTACACCACCGGGATCACCAGCAGGGTGAGCAGGGTGGACACCAGCAGGCCACCGATGACGGTGATCGCCATCGGCGCGCGCACTTCCGCGCCCTCGCCCATTGCAACCGCCAGCGGCAGGAACCCGAACAGCGTGCACAGCGTGGTCATGATGATCGGCCGCAGGCGCGAGCGCGCGCCTTCCACCAGCGCTTCGTGCTTGGCCACCCCGGCCTCGCGCAGCTGGTTGACCTTGTCGATCAGGATGATCGCGTTCTTGGTCACCAGGCCGACCAGCAGGATCAGGCCGATGAACACCACCACCGAGATCGGCTTGCCGGTGAGCATCAGCGCCAGGATCGCGCCGACCAGCGCCAGCGGGATGGTGAACAGGATCACGAACGGATGCAGCAGCGATTCGAACTGCGAGGCCATCACCAGGTACACCAGGAAGATCGCCAGGCCGAAGGCGAAGATCAGCGAGCGCGCCGATTCGGCCAGCTCCTCGCCCTGCCCGCCGATATGCATGCCAACGCCGGCACCCAGCGGATCCTTGGCCACCATGTCCTGCACTTCGCGCACGGCGCCGCCCAGGTCGATGTCGCGCAGGTTGGCCGAGACCACCGCGACGCGGGTCTGGTCGGCGCGATGGATCTCGCTCGGACCGTTGGTGGCGACCACTTCGGCCACCGCGTCCAGCGTCACCGGGCGCGTGCTGCCCGGGTTGACGATCAGGCGGCGAATGCTTTCCACGCTGGCACGGTCGCCTTCCTGCGCACGGACCAGCACGTCGATCTTGCGGTCGCGGAAGCTGTAACGGGTGGCCACGTCACCGCGCACCTTCTTGACCACCACATCGGCGATCTGCCGCGTGGTCAGGCCGAGTGCGCCGGCACGTTCCTGGTCGAAGCGGATCTGGATTTCGGGGAAGCCCTCTTCCACGGTCGACTTCACGTCGGCGTAGTGCGGATTGCTGCGCAGGCGCGCAGCCAAGGCCTGACCGGCGCGTTCCAGCGTGGCCATGTCCTGGCCGCGCAGTTCCACTTCCAGCGGCGTGGAGAAGCTGAACAACGCCGGCCGCGCGAAGTCGACCTGCACGCCCGGGTGGCCGCGCATCGAGTCGCGCAGGCGCTCGGTGATCGCCGCTTCGGTGCGCGCACTGCCGCCGTCGGCCATGACCACGGTGAGCTTGCCGATGTTTTCCCCGCTCTCGGTCGGGCTGGCATCCAGCCGCGTACCGCTGCCGCTCACGCCATACAACGAGGTGATGCTGTCGTCCCTGGCATGCGCCAGCTGCAGCTCGCGCACCAGCGCATCGGTCTGCTTCAGCGGCGTGCCGGCCGGCAGCTTGGCGGTCATCTCGAACCGATCCTGGGCCAGCTGCGGGATCAGGTCCGCGCCCAGCATCGGCACCACGGCCAGGGTGGCGACGAAGGCCAGCCCGGCCAGACCCAGCACCTTCCCGGGATGGGCCAGCGCGCTCGGCAACAGCCGCAGGTAGCCACGTTCGGCGCCCGAGTAGGGCTTCATCGCCAGGTCGCTGGCCTTGCGCATCACCGGACCGATCACCGCGGTGAGCCCGCGCCACAGCTTCACCACCATCCAGGCGATCCCGAACACGGTCCAGCGCAGCAGTGCGCCCAGCCCGCGGCGGCTTCCGGCCACCGGCTTCAGCCAGCGCTGTTGCGGCTGCCAGGCGGCCTGCGCCTGCTCCTCCGGGAACGCCAGCGGCGGCCGACCCTTCAGCGAGCTCAGCATCGGGATCAGGGTCATCGCCACCAGCAGCGAGATCGCGATGGCGATGGCCACGGTCAAGGCCTGGTCGCGGAACAGCTGCCCGGCGATGCCATCGACGAACACCAGCGGCAGGAACACCGCAATGGTGGTCAGGGTCGAGGCGACCACGGCCATGCTGACCTCGCGGGTGCCAACGATGGCGGCCTGCAGCACCCCGAGGCCACGCTCGCGCGCCTTGGCGATGCTTTCCAGCACCACGATCGAATCGTCCACCACCAGGCCGGTGGCCAGTGCCAGCCCGCCCAGCGACATCACGTTCAAGCTCAGCCCCAGCTGGCCCATGAAGAAGAACGTGGTGATGATCGAGACCGGCAGCGACAGGCTGATCACGAAGGTGCTCCAGCCATCGCGCAGGAACAGGAAGATGATCAGGATCGCGAGCAGGCCGCCGATCACCGCGTCCTTCTTGACGTCGCTGATCGCGTGTTCGATAAAGCGCGACTGGTCTTCGATGGTGGTCAGCTCGGCGTCGCCGGGGATCTGCGCCTTGATCTGCTCGAGTTTCGCGCGCAGCGCTTCGGCGGTGGCGACGGTGTTGGCATCGCCCTCCTTGTAGATCGCAAGCTCCACCGCTTCGCGGCCGCCCAGGCGGATGATCGCTTCGCGTTCCTTGTAGCCCTGGCGCACCGTGGCCACGTCCTTCAGGCGCACCGGCACGCCGTTGGCGATGTTGGTCGAGCTGCTGCTGGATGCACTCTGCGCTGCCGAGGCGGCAGCGACGGCGGCATCCGAACCGGTCGACGCGGCAATGGCGAACATCTGCTGCATCGCCGCGTCCGCAGCGCTGCCGGTGCTGCTCTGGGTGGTCACCAGCAGGTTGCGGATGTCTTCCAGGTCGGCGAACTGGTTGACGGTGCGCACCAGGAAGCGCTGCGAGCCTTCCTCCAGGCGCCCGCCGGAAATGTTGATGTTCTCTTCCTTGAGCCGCTTGATGACGTTGTCGATCGGCAGGTTGAGCTGGGCCAGTTTCTGCTGGTCGATGTCGACCTGGATCTCGTCTTCAAGGCCGCCGCCCACCTTCACCGCGGCCACGCCGGCCACCGGTTCGAGTTTCTTCTTCAGGTCCTCGTCGGCATAGCGGCGCAGCGCGGTGAGCTGGCGCACGGCGTCGGCATCGCTGGCCGGATCGCCCTTGGCCGCGATCACCAGCCGCATGATCGGCGCGGTGGACGGATTGAAGCGCAGCAGCACCGGGGCCTTGGCCTCCAGTGGCAGGTTCAGCGCTTCCATCTTGTCGCGCACCTCCAGGCTGGCCTGGTCCATGTTGGTGCCCCAGGCGAACTCCAGCACCACGTCGCTCTGCCCGGTGCGCGAAATCGACTTCAGCTTGCGCAGGTTCTTGACCACGCCCACCGCTTCCTCGACCGGCTCGGTGATCAGCGTTTCGATTTCGCTGGGCGCCGCACCGGTGTATTCGGTGCGCACGGTCAGGGTCGGATAGCTCAGGTCGGGCAGCAGGTTGACCTTGAGGTTGCCGAGTGCGATCAGCCCGAACAGCACGAGCGTGATCATGAACATGAAGATGGTGACGCGGCGGCGGGTGGCGAACTCCACCAGTCCGCCGCCGGTTGCGCCCGGGTGGTCGCCCGGGTGCGGTTCGCTGCCGTGATCGTGGCCGGCGGAACTCATTGACGGGTCTCCGCCTTGGCCGGCGCGGCCTTGCTGGCCACGGCCGTGGCCGGCTTGTCGCCGATCACCTGCACCGCCGTGCCGTCGCGCAGGGCGACCTTGCCGGCGGTGACCACCTTGTCGCCGACCGCGAGCCCGTCGCGGATTTCCACCCACGGGCCTTCGGCGTAGCCGAGCTTGACCGGCACCCGCGCCACCTTGCCGTCGCGCACGCGGAACACCGCCGGATCGCCATCATCGAGCAGGGCCAGGCGCGGCACCACCAGGGCATCGGCGCGCTGGTCATAGTCGATGCGGATGCGCCCGAACATGCCTGGCTGCAGGCCGGCGGCGTCTTCGCCGAAGCCGCTGACCACGCGGAAGGTGCCGCTGCCGGCGTCGACCACGGGGGAAATGCGATCGACCGTGCCCGGGAAGGACTTGCCCGGCAGCGCATCGGCCACCAGCGTCACCGGCTGGCCGGGCCGCAGCGTGGCCAGCTCGCGCTCGGGCACGTTGAGGGTGGCTTCCAGCCGCGAGTTGTCGACGATGCGGAAGATCGGCGTGTTGATCTGCACGAAGTTGCCGGTCTTGATCGACCGCGAGGCGATCACGCCGGAGATCGGCGCCACCACCGTGGTGTAGGACAGCTCCAGCGTCGCCAGGCGGTACTGCGCGCGCGCATTTTCCAGGTCGTAGCGCAGCTGGTCGACGTCGGCGGCGCTGACCATCTGCTGGTCGACCAGCCGGTTGGCGCGCTGGTAGCTGTTCTCCAGCTTGCGCATCTGCGCTTCGCTCTGCGCCACCGCCAGGCGTGCGCGGTCCGGGTCCAGCCGCACCAGCGGCTGGCCGGCGCGGACCTGTTGTCCTTCCTCGACCAGCACCGCGAGCGCCACGCCGGAGGTCTTGGCCACCACCTGCGATTCGGCGCGCGCTTCCAGCGCGGCGGTGCCGGTGTAGCTGGCCGCGAC
>NZ_CAUQPH010000010.1:0-60157 GCF_963519925.1 uncultured Stenotrophomonas sp.
GGCTGGCGGCTGATCGGCGCGCGCGGTGGCGGCGCCTGGAGCCGTCCCGGCCGTCCGCGCGCCGATACCCCCGAGCACCTGCGCGGCGCCAAGTGCCTGTGACAGGCGCCGGGTGGCGCGGACAAAGGGAAGCGCCCGGGTGCCGATTGATTGCTGCCGCGCGCGCGAGGCCCCGCCATGCTGGCCCCATGCCTGCTGACGTCGTCAGCGACATGCCAGGCAACCATCGGTCTTCGAGGTTGCGGCGCAGTTCCCACTGCGTGACCGAGCCAGCTCGCACCGCATCCTTCCGCGAGCGGCCACCAGCCTCTGGTGGCGGATGCTTTCGCCTTATCAACCCACCGCGGGGTCACGCACCTTCCCCGCATGCGTGGGCCGGTGTGTCTCCGCTTCATCCCAATGGAGATTCACCATGAACACCACGTCCAACGAGAAATCGTATTTCGACCTCCACACCTCGGGCATCGGCTACATCCAGCGTGTCCGTGAAGTGCCCGTCCGGGGCGGCCGCCGTGCGCAGCCTTTCCTGGCATGCACCATCCCCGCGCTGGTCGGCCCCGCCCGGGACCCCAGCTACCGCTACTTCGACGTCAAGGTCTCGGGTGCCGAGGCCAAGAAGCTCGTTCAGCGCTACATCGGCGTTGACGATCCCAAGCAGCGCCCGCTGGTGCGCTTTCGCCTCGGTGACCTGTGGGGCGATGTGTACATCCGCGACAAGGGTGAGCAGAAGGGTCAGGCCGCCGCGTCCCTCAAGGCGCGACTGCTCAAGGCCGAACTGATCGACCGGGCCGAACTGGCTTCGATCGAGCAGCACGAGTTGATCACCCGCGGCATCGGCTATCTCAATCGTGTGAAGGACGTCACCCCAAAAGCTGGCGACTCGTTCCTCTCTTGCACCGTCGCGGCACTGGCCGGGCCTGTCGATGAACCGGAGTATCGGTACTTCGACACCATCGTCGCCACCCCGGAAGCCGAGCACCTGGTTCGCCGGTGCGTTCAGGCCGTCGAGGGTGACCGCAAGGTGCTGATCGCCTTCCGTCTGAACGACATGAAGATCGATCCGTACATCCGCACCAAGGGTGAGCACGCCGGGGAACCGGCCGCCAGCCTGGAATCGACGCTGGTCCACATCGGTCTCATCAAGATCGACGGCACCCAGGTCTATCCGACGAGCCAGGCGCAAGCCGAGGCGCCGCCGGCCGAAGACGCATCCGCGTCCGAAGCCGACGATGCCATCGACACGGCCACCGAGCCCGCCGAGCGCGAGCCCGAGGCGCAAGTCCAGGAGCAGGAGCCGGCATTGGCTGCTTCGTTCTGATCCGGCACGGCCTCTCACGGGGCCTTGTCGCTTTTCCTCCCCACGTACGCCGCGTCCCCAGGACGCGTGCTTGCGCATTTCATCCCCCGAGTTCCGCGTGGTCTCACGGCCACGCGGTTGTCGAATTTCTCAAAGGAGATCAGCCATGTCTCTGGTATCCCGCTTTGCTCCGCAATCCCCGATCCTGCGCTCTGATCGCCCACTCTCGGACGACCGCATTCGTGCCGTCGTTCCGTCGATCTTCGCCGACGCTCCACATGGGAGCCGGTCCGATCGGTATGCCTACATACCGACCTCGACCGTGCTGACCAAGCTGCGCCAGGAGGGCTTCGAGCCCTTCATGGTGTGTCAGACGCGCGTGCGCAACGAAGACCGGCGCGAGTACACGAAGCACCTCATCCGACTTCGCCATGCAAGCCAGATCAACGGCGACGAGGCGAACGAGATCATCCTGCTCAACAGCCATGACGGCACGAGCAGCTATCAGATGCTCGCCGGCATGTTCCGGTTCGTCTGCCACAACGGCCTGGTTTGCGGTGACACCACCGCAGACATCCGCGTTCCCCACAAGGGCGACGTGGCCAGCCAGGTGATCGAAGGTGCCTACGGAGTCCTCGAAGGTTTCGAGCGCGTGCAGAACGCGCGCGATGCGATGCGCACCATCACCCTCGATGAGGGCGAAGCGGAGGTCTTTGCGAACTCTGCGCTCGCACTCAAGTACGACGATCCGGCCAAGTCCACGCCTGTCACCGAGAGCCAACTGCTGGCCCCTCGGCGATGGGACGACCGCAAGAACGACCTGTGGGCCGTCTTCAACCGCGTCCAGGAGAACCTAGTCAAAGGGGGCCTGAACGGACGCACGGCCAACGGCCGCAATCAGCGCACCCGTCCGGTGCAAGGCATCGACCAGAACCTGCGCCTGAACCGGGCGTTGTGGCTGCTGGCCGAAGGCATGCGCCAGCTCAAGGCGTGATGCCACGCGGACCTCGCCCACCTCGGGCGAGGCCATTTCCTCTCATCCACCGGGTGCCGTCGGCGGCCCGTCATTCATCATCAGGAGAACCATCATGGCAACCCCATCGGCTTCCGAGAAATCTGTTGCGCCCATCGTCGTCCCCGGCCAGCTCACGCTGCGTACCATCCGCGGCAAGAACGGCCCGTTCACGGTTGGCCGCCTCGCGACGCACCTCGGTACTTTCGAGGTCAAAGACCCGGAGCTGGAGCAGTACCCCGAAGGCAAGTACGACGGGGAATTCATCATCAGGTACATCTTCCCGAAGTCCTATCCGGTCGGCGGCGGCATGCGGTTCGAGATCCGTGCCAGCCTCGACGGCATGACGCTCAACGGCATCGACAAACTCAGCCGCGACGAAGCCCGCAGCTTCGCCACCCAGGACGTCGATCCGCTCGATGAAGAGCAAGGGGCGCAGCCTGCGGCAACGCCGGCCAAGCCCACCAAAGCGTCCAGGCCCGCCAAGCCCGCACCCGTGCAGGCGTCCGCGGACCCGCTGGTCGATACCACGCCCTTCGGCGTGGATGCGCCACCGCCTGCTACGGCCGCTGCCCCCGGCAGCACCGAAGACGGTGACGCCGCGCTCTTCGGCCTGCTGTGGCCGCTGGGCGAGTCCGTGAAACTGGATTCGACCATCGACCGCCGCACCCTGCGCGCGCAGATCGCCCGCCTGGGCGAGCTGGGCTACGCGCTGGACTTCAAGACGCAGGAGTGGAGCCGCCAGGCCGAACCAAAACCTGCGTGATCGCAGACGCCGCATGCGCGGTGTTCTTCATCCACCCGCCGGGGTTCCTTTCCCATGCGGGGGAGGCCCTGGCCATTTTCTGGAGGTCTCCATCATGTCCACCATCGCTTGCGATACCCCGCGTTCAACGCTGGATGAACCCGCGTGGCGGGACCTTTGCAAAGCGGCCGCCGCACACGCCCAGCGCGGTTGCGGCTTGTCCTACGACCACTACGTGACGCTCTTCAGTTCGGCGATCGACGCACAGGCCAATCGTTTGCCGGATGAGCAACGTGCTCAGGCTCTCGAAATCGCGGCCCAGGAATGGGACTACGCAACACCTGCCGAACGGCAGGAAACCCAGGACTGGAATGCGGAGCATGGCTATTGCTCGCACGGGATCGAGTTCGGCTACTGCCCGGCCGGTTGTGATCGAGACGATGACGACTGGGATTGAGGGCGACGCATAGGTTCCTTCGCCGCAGATGCGGCATTCCATCACCCGCTGGGGGTTCTTCCCCACGGGGAGGCCTTCAGCTCAACTTTTCGAGGAGGCCTCTCATGGGCTGGTATTTCTCAAACCAATCGCGGTCCGAACTGATCGCGGAACTGATCGCACCGCAAGAGACCGAGCGCGCCAGCGTCAAGGTCATCGCTCACACCCTGCGCGGCAACGTGCTGTGGTCCGTCGCCGAAGTGACCGCCAAGGTCGAAGGCGTGCATCGTGATCTCGCACCGGGCCAGTCCCTGCGCTACATCCGCTGCGATCTGCTTGAACGAAGCGGCGGCCAGTGGGGCTACAAGTCCTTGGACGAGTCCATGCACCCGTACTACTACACGTGCCCGCTGTCCTATCTGGACCTCGCACCGGAGCAGTCCGCCGACTGGCGTGCAGGCGTTCGCGCCTACCACGCCCGGCGGCGCACACCCACGGCATCCGCGGCATCCGCCGCGGCGTCGATGGCCTGAGCCAGGAGGAACCGACATGGACCCGATCCTGGCAACGCTTCCGCCCTCGTTGCTGGCACTCGTTGAAGGGAGTTTGTCCAACGACGAAGTGTCCTCCGACGAGGAAATGCTGGCGTACTTCATCGACAACGGCCTCACCGAGGACCAGGCACGGCAGGCACTGACCTACCGCGACCAGTACCTCAACAACATCTACCTGGAAGGCTTCACGCCGATCACTTCGGCGGACGAGCCGCTTCACTTCAACCCGCACACCCGGCAGTTCGAGCCGGACTGAGCGGTTTTCTTCCACCCCCTGGGGCAGTACTTGCCCCAGCGGGCGGTGCTGTTCCCGTTCATCCGAGGACACCACCATGCCCGCAAACACTTCTTCCACGCTGTACCGCATCGACGAATGCCCGGACGTGATGGCCGACGCCTGCGTCGGCGATGACCAGGGCAACCTGATCTTCCTGTCCATCTGGGCGCGGGACACCGCCGTCCAGCAGTTCCTCGCTCGCCTGACCCTCGGGCGCGACGAGCAGGGACTGGACCAGTTCCACGTCATCACCGACCAGGGCGGCAGCGTCCCGGTATTCATCGGCAACGTCGATCGCCTGGAAAAGCGCATCACGCGCGCGTACCGGCGGACGCTGTTCGGCTCGCTGTCCAACGTGTGGCTGTTCGACCGGCGCTGCGTCAAGCCCGACAAGGCCAACGCCAGCGCATTGGCACTGCTGCCACGCGACAGCGCCCACAGGCTTGACCGCCTGTGGATGCTGGTGCGGGACACCTGCCCGTTGCCGCTGCTCGATCACTGGCGCGAGACCGTGCTGGAACTGCTGCAAACCCGCGAGATGCTGGCCCGCCTTCCGTTCGCCCTCGGGCCGCTGGAAGGCCATCGGCTCGCCATCGACGTGCCGGCGCTGACCCTGGCGCTCGGCTCCCTGATCCGCAGCGACGCGCTCACCGCCTATCCGTATCCGGCCAAGATTTGGACGCCGGAAGCGGTAGCGGCTTGACCCACCCTCGGAGGCACGCCTTGGCGTACTTCCGTGTTTCATCCCCGCCAACCAGGAGACTTCCATGGCCCTCATGTTCCCGCGGCTCGCCCGCAATTTCGTCAAGAACGGATATTTCCCGACCGACGAACCCACGCTCGAAAGAGCGCTCAACGCACTGATGCCCAGCGACGGGCCGATGTGCATCCTCGATCCCTGCGCCGGCGAAGGCGTGGCGATCGCCGAAGCCGCCCATGCCCTCGGGCGCGAGCAGGCAAAGGCGTTCGCCGTCGAGTTCGACGCGGAGCGGGCGCGCCATGCCCGCGGCCTGGTCGATCACTGCCTGCACGCGGACCTGATGGACACGATGGTCTCCAAGCAGTCCTTCGGGCTGCTCTGGCTCAACCCGCCGTATGGGGACCTGTCCAAGGACGTCAACGGCAACATCGGCTATCAGGGCCAGGGCCGTGCCCGCCTTGAAAAGCTGTTCTACCAGCGCACGCTCTCGCTGCTGCAATACGGCGGCGTGCTGGTTTTCATCGTCCCCGGCTACGTGCTCGACGCGGAGTTGGTCGGCTGGCTGACGCGCCACTACACGGACCTGCGCATCTACCGAGCGGTGGAGACGCAGTTCAAGCAGGTGGTGATCTTCGGACGCCGGGTGCGCCAGCGCGAGCAGGTGCCCGATGGCGTCAAGGCCGTGCGCAATCTGCTGTTGCAGGTAGGGCAAGGCGAAGTCGAAGCCGAGGAACTGCCGAGCGAGTGGCCGTTCCTGCCGTACATCGTCCCCGCCAGCCCGGCCGAGCCAGAGCATTTCTTCCGCGTGACGATGGAGCCCGAGCAGTTCGCCGATGAGGTTGGCAGGCTGCAAGGCTTGTGGCCATCGCAGGACACGCACCTGGGGGCTGCGCAGCAATCGCTGCGTCCACCGGCGCGGGCCTTGTCCCGCTGGCATCTCGCCCTGGCTCTGGCCGCGGGTGCGATCTCGGGGGTTGTGCGCTCCAAGACCGGGCGCGTGCTCGTCGTCAAAGGTGACACCCACAAGGACAAGACGCTCCAGCGGGAGTTCACCGAACGCGAAGACGGCTCCATCGCCGAGACCCGCATCCTCACCGACAAGTTCGTTCCCGTCATCCGCGCGTGGGACATGACACCTGGCTCCGCGACACGGGGCGAGGTGTTGACCATTCGCTGATCCACCGGACGCGCTGCCGTCCTGCTGTACCAACTCGAAGGAGAAACACCATGATCCCCAATCCGTTCAAGCGGCCTGCGCCGCACAAGCAACCGTTGTTCGCACCGAGTACGTTGAAGTTGAGCGAGAAGGTGCATTGGCTGGCCCGGCGAGGCCTGATCGACCCCTTGGCCTATGTCCAGCGCCATGTGCGCGGGGACTGGGGCGAGATCGATGAGGCCACACGCCAAGCCAACGACGTGGCGATCCAACAGGACAACCTAATGATCTCGCAGTTCAGGATCACGCCGGACCTGGCGCTGATCGTCAAGACCAGCGAGGACCACCAGACCACGGTGGTCCAGCTTCCCGAAGAGCGGGACCTGATCTGAGGCCCCACATCGTCATCCTCATCCACCTGACGGAGCCACTTCACTCCGGCAGGGGTGTCGTGGCTCAATGACTCATCAAGGAGGAGCCCATGGCATCGCATCGCATCGAAACCTACTGCCAGCGGCTGGCGTTCCCCATCGGGGCGCTCATCTTCAGCAGAGGTGTAGACCGCCTGGTCCGCGCGGGTCGCCTGGACCCGATCCCGTACTTCAGGCGCCACACCCGTGGCGACTGGGGCGACGTCAACATCCAGCAATGGCAGACGAACAGCAGCGCGCTTCAATCGGGCGCGTCGCTGGAATCGCACTACGTGATCCATCCGGGGCTCGCCATTCGCATCGTCACCGATTCGCAGCGCTGCGCAACCGTCATCGTGCTTCCGTCCGAAGACTGAGCACGGTTCACCTGCGGGCCGCCCAGGCCAGCACCTTCAACCACCCTCAGCCACGCGTCGATTCTCTTCCCACCACGGGGCATGCCATTGCCCCGCTGGGGGTGGTGCATGCCCCATTTTTCTTTGGAGCATCACCATGTCCCTCGATCTCGAAACCACTGCCGCTGAATCCGCGCCCGTACAGGGCGAACTGCTCGACGCGGAATCTTCCCCTCTGACCCTGAGCCTTCAGGATTTTGTCGGCGAGTTCGGCGACGAACTACTCGACGCCCTCAACAGCGCTAATCCGCCGGTCTATACCGGCCAACCGCAGGCGCACCGGCAACTGGTGGTCGCCAGCCTCAAGCGCAAGCTGTTCCCAGCCCAGGCCGAAGTCGTCCACGCCGCCGCCGAGCTGCTGATCGACCGTGGCGAACGTGCTGCGATCGTCAATGGCGAGATGGGCTGCGGCAAGACGACCGTCGGCATTGCCACGGCCGCCGTGCTCAACGCCGAAGGCTATCGCCGCACTCTGGTGCTGTCGCCGCCCCACCTGGTTTACAAGTGGCGGCGCGAGATCCAGGAGACGGTGGCCGGTGCCAAGGTGTGGGTACTCAACGGGCCGGATACGCTCGTCAAGCTCATCAAGCTGCGCGAGCAGTTGGGCGTGCAGCCCACGGGCCAGGAGTTCTTCGTCCTGGGGCGCGTCAGGATGCGGATGGGCTTTCACTGGAAGCCTGTCTTCACCACGCGGCGCACCCGCCACGGCGACGTGGCGGCCTGCCCGGACTGCGGCACGGTCATCACCGACCTCGACGGCGAGCCGGTCAACCCGATCGCGCTCCAAGCCGAGGAGTGCCGCAGGAAGTGCGGCCACTGCGCCGCGCCCCTGTGGACACTGATCCGCCCGCGCAGTCTGTCCGGCAGCGACCAGTCCTCGGCCGTGCTCAAAGCCTTAAAGCGCATACCGACCATCGGAGAGGTCACCGCGCAGAAGCTGATGCAAAAGTTCGGTGACGGGTTCCTGGCGTCGATGCTCGGCGACAACATCCATGAGTTCATCAACCTCATGGATGGCAACGGCGAGCTGGTGTTTTCCGACCGTCAGGCCACGCGCATGGAACGTGCGATGGCCAACATGGAGTTCGGCTTTGGCGAGGGCGGCTATCAGCCGTCCGAGTTCATCAAACGCTACCTGCCGCAAGGCACGTTCGACCTGCTCATCGCCAATGAGGCACATGAGTACAAGAACGGGGGCAGTGCCCAGGGCCAGGCCATGGGCGTGCTGGCGGCGAAGGCTCGCAAGACCTTGCTTCTGACCGGCACGTTGATGGGCGGCTACGGGGACGACCTGTTCCACCTGCTGTTCCGAGCCCTTCCGGGGCGGATGATCGAAGACGGCTACCGCCCGACCACGAGCGGCAGCATGACCTCGGCTGCGATGGCGTTCATGCGCGATCACGGGGTGTTGAAGGACATCTACTCCGAGAGCACCGGCACGGCGCACAAGACGGCCAAGGGCACCAAGGTATCGGTGCGCACGGTCAAGGCCCCGGGGTTTGGCCCCAAGGGCGTGCTGCGCTGCATCCTGCCGTTCACGATCTTTCTCAAGCTCAAGGACATCGGTGGCAACGTCCTGCCGCCGTATGACGAGGAGTTCCGTGAAGTCGCGATGGACACGGCGCAAGCCGCGGCCTACCGCGATCTGGCGGGTCGGCTGACCGCGGAGCTGAAACAGGCTCTGGCGCGACGCGATACGACCTTGCTGGGTGTGGTCCTCAACGTGCTGCTGGCCTGGCCGGATTGCTGCTTCCGGTCGGAGACCGTGGTGCATCCGCGCACGCGCAACACCTTGGCGTTTGTCCCGGCTCAGTTCAACGAGTTCGAGATCAGCCCCAAGGAGCGTGAGCTGATCGACATCTGCAAAGCGGAGAAGGCGCAGGGCCGCAAGGTTCTGGCCTACACGGTCTATACCGGCACGCGGGACACCACGTCGCGCCTGAAGGTGCTGCTGGAGCAAGAAGGCTTCAAGGTGGCGGTGCTGCGCGCAAGCGTGGATGCCAGCCGCCGCGAAGACTGGATCGCTGAGCAACTGGATCGTGGCATCGACGTGCTCATCACCAATCCCGAGCTGGTCAAGACGGGATTGGACTTGCTGGAGTTTCCGACGATCGTGTTCATGCAGTCGGGCTACAACGTGTACTCGCTCCAGCAGGCGGCACGCCGCTCCTGGCGCATCGGGCAGAAGTTGCCGGTGCGCGTGATCTACCTCGGCTACGCCGGTTCTTCGCAGATGACCTGCCTGGAACTGATGGCCAAGAAGATCATGGTCTCGCAGTCCACCTCGGGCGACGTGCCCGAATCGGGGCTGGATGTCCTGAACCAGGATGGTGATTCCGTCGAGGTCGCACTGGCCCGGCAACTGGTCGCCGCCTGAACTTCACGCAATGCCGACGACCGAGAGGTCGTCGGCTCTTTTTTCAGCGCCTCGCAGCGTCAAATTGCACCTTGCCGTACACGCCTGGACAGTGATTCAGCGCTTTCCTTGCGCTCGCTGTAACGATCCACCAGATACGGCGCCACGTCGCGCGTGAGCAGCGTGAACTTCATCAGTTCTTCCATCACGTCCACCACGCGGTCGTAGTAGGCCGAGGGCTTCATGCGTCCGGCCTCGTCGAACTCCTGGTACGCCTTGGCGACCGAGGACTGGTTCGGGATGGTCAGCATCCGCATCCAGCGGCCCAGCACGCGCATCTGGTTGACGGCGTTGAACGACTGCGAGCCGCCCGATACCTGCATCACCGCCAGCGTCTTGCCCTGGGTCGGGCGCACCGCGCCGACCGACAGCGGAATCCAGTCGATTTGGGTCTTCATCAGGCCGGTCATCGCGCCGTGGCGCTCCGGCGAACTCCACACCATGCCCTCGGCCCATTGCACCAGTTCGTGCAGTTCCTTGACCTTCGGGTGATCGGCCGGCGCATCGTCCACCAGAGGCAGCCCGGACGGATTGAACAATCGGGTCTCGCCGCCCAGCGCCCGCAAGATGCGTGCGGCTTCTTCGGCTGCGAGGCGGCTGAACGAGCGTTCGCGCAGCGAACCATAGAGCAGCAGGAAGCGCGGCGCGTGCGTGGCCCGTGCCGGCGCGAACAGATGTTCGGTGTCCGGTTGCTGGAACAGCGCCGTGTCGATGTTCGGCAGGTCGAGACGAGATTCAGACACGGCGGCCGTCCTGATCGACCACCGGCTCGCCGTCTTCCTTGTTGAACGCGCCGCGCTGCGGCTGCGGCAGCAGGTCGAGCACGGCTTCCGAAGGCCGGCACAGGCGCGTGCCTAGCGGCGTGACCACGATAGGCCGGTTGATGAGGATGGGATGCTGGAGCATGAAGCCGATCAGGTCGTCGTCGCTCCACTTCGGGTTGCCCAGGTCGAGGTCGGCATAGGGCGTGCCTTTCTCGCGCAGCACGTCTCGCACCGGCACGCCCATCGCCGCGATCAGCGCCTGGAGCGTGTCGCGGTCGGGCGGCGTTTTCAGGTACTCGATGATGGTCGGTTCCTCGCCGCTGTTGCGGATCAGGCCCAGCACGTTGCGCGAGGTGCCGCAGGCTGGGTTGTGGTAGATCGTGATGGTGCTCATGGATGCCTCTTGGAGGTTACGAAGTGGTCGCGCGGCGTTCGTACCAGCCGCGTGAGCGATTGACCACGCGCACCACCAGCAGCATGACCGGCACCTCGATGAGCACGCCGACCACTGTTGCGAGTGCTGCGCCGGAATGGAAGCCGAACAGGCTGATGGCGGCGGCCACGGCCAGCTCGAAGAAGTTGCTGGCACCAATCAACGCGGATGGCCCAGCGACGCAGTGCTTTTCGCCCACCTGGCGGTTGAGCCAGTACGCCAGACCGGAATTGAAGAACACCTGGATCAGGATCGGCACCGCCAGCATGGCGATCACCAGCGGCTGCCGGATGATGGCCTCGCCCTGGAAGGCGAACAGCAGCACCAGCGTCAGCAACAGCGCGGCGATGGACAATGGGCCGATGCGTTCCAGTGCCCTGTCGAACACGGCCTGCCCCTTGCGCAGCAGCGCCCGGCGCCAGAGCTGGGCCAGGATGACCGGAATGACGATGTACAAACCCACCGACACCAGCAAGGTGTCCCACGGCACCGTGATCGACGACAGGCCCAGCAGCAGGCCGACGATGGGTGCGAAGGCGAACACCATGATGGTGTCGTTCAAGGCCACTTGCGACAGCGTAAATACCGGATCACCGCCAGTCAGCCGACTCCAAACGAAAACCATTGCGGTACACGGTGCAGCAGCCAGCAGGATCAGGCCGGCGATATAGCTGTCGAGCTGATCGGCGGGCAGCCAGTCGGCAAAGACGTGGCGGATGAAGATCCACGCCAGCAACGCCATTGAGAACGGCTTGACGGCCCAATTGATGAACAGCGTGACCCCCATGCCCCGCCAATGCTGGCGCACCTGGCCAAGCGCGGCGAAGTCCACCTTCAGCAGCATGGGGATGATCATTACCCAGATCAGCAGGCCGACCGGCAGGTTGACCTTGGCAATCTCCATGCGGCCGATGGCCTGGAATGGGGCGGGCGCGAACTGGCCCAGAGCGATCCCCGCGATGATGCACACCGCCACCCATAGCGTCAGGTAACGCTCAAAGCCGCTCATGGCGGAGTTTGCTGGCGCGGGGCCGGCAGTATCGGTTGCGCTCATCGGGCGGGCCTCACTGGCGGCCGATGTCGCGCAGTTCACGCTGCAACGACATGGCATCGAGACTCTTGATCGGAAGCGACAGGAACAACTCGATACGTCGGCGCAGCGTCATGGCGGTATCGAAGAACGCCTTGCTTTGTCGTTCCAGGGTGCCTTCCACGGCTGCCGGGTCAGGCACGCCCCAATGCGCCGACACCGGCTTGCCCGGCCACAGCGGACACGCCTCGCCGGCTGCGTTGTCGCAGACGGTGAAGATGAAATCGAACACCGGCGCATCGGGCTTCACGAACTCGTCCCAGCTCTTGCTGCGGTAGCCCGTTGTCGGAAGGTGCAGCCGCTCCAGCGTGGCGAGTGCCAGCGGGTGAACTTCGCCTTTCGGATGGCTACCTGCCGACCAGGCGTGAAACCGCCCTTGGCCCATGTCGTTGAGGATGCCTTCGGCGAGGATGGAGCGGGCCGAATTGCCCGTACAGATGAACAAGGCGTTGTAAGTGGTATCGGTCATGGTCAGCAGCAGGTCTTGGATGGAGAAACCTCGCATACGCCACCTTGGCAGCAATGCTCGGTCAGGTAACCGATCAGACCGTCCATGCGGCCGTACTCGGCGCGATAAATCAGGTTGCGGCCCTGCTGCTCGATGCTGACGAGGCCAGCATGGGCCAGTTCCTTCAAGTGGAAGGACAAGGTGTTGCGGGCCACGTCGAGCTGGTCAGCTAGCGTGCTCGGCGTCAGTCCGCCCGGGCCAGCAACGACCAAGGCGCGGAACACGCGCAGGCGCTGGGTGTGAGCCAGGGCGTTTAAGGCGGAAATGGCTTGATCCTCTTTCATGATTCGATAATACAACATTTATAGAATTAATGTGCAAACCACAGTTGGATTTGCGGGTTGCGCTATGTGTTGGACTGCAAAAGCGGGCACCCCCCAGTTCGCATTTCTGACTGACCGCGCAGCCGCGCGCAGCCAAGGTATCGGCATCGCAACAGAAGAGCCGATGCCATGCCTGCAATCCATGTATCCCGGTGTCTGGTCGGTACCAGCCTCCTGGCCGCAGCCTTGGCCAGCGGCTGCGCGACCACGCCACCGCCGCTGGCCGCCAGCACCGTCGAGGACGTCCCACCCGCGCCCGAGGCTGCACCGCCCGAGTTCATTCCCGTCGTGCGCTATGGCCGCTACACCCTGGTGGAGCTGGCGCCGATGGCGGCGCAGCGCGATCTGCTGGTGCAGACCATCGACGTGTCCATGCCCGAGGAGGTCCGCGCCACGGTCGGCGACGGGCTGCGGCATGTGCTCAAACGCAGCGGCTACCAGCTTTGCGAGACCCCGCATGCGGTGATCGAGCTGTACGCGCTGCCGCTGCCGGCGGCGCACTTGCATCTCGGCCCCATGACCTTGCGCGATGCACTGCTCACCCTGGCCGGTCCGGCTTGGGAACTGCACGCCGATGACCGGACGCGGCAGGTCTGCTTCGAGCGGCCTGGTCGCGACACCGGTGCCGAGCCGGTGTCCGAGCCGCCTGCTGCCGAGGCCGTGCAGACGTTCCCCTTTGCGGGAGGCCAGCCATGAACGCGGCACAGCCGCTCCGGCGCCCGACCGCCGCCGTGGTGTTGCAAAGCCTGCTCTGGCTTTGGCTGCTGGGTCTCAGTGTCTTCGCGATCCTGGGCCACCAGACGATGACCGATCAGGCCGACCAGCAGCAGCTCGATGTCCGGTTGCAGCGCCTCGAAGCCCAGGTGACCGGGCTGGCCGAGACCACGCGGGCCTTGCAGCAGCAGCCCGCAGCCGCCACCGCCGCAGGCCTGCAAGACGCTCGGCAGGCAATGGAGGCGCGCATCGTTCAAGCCGAACAGGCGCTGGGTGGCTATGCCACCGCCGAGGACGTTCAGGCGCTGCGTACCGAAGTCGAGCAGATCAAGGTGCGCCAAGCGACTGCGCGTGCAGCGGCGCCTACCCAGCGGCGCACCCCGAGCCAACCGGCCACCGCCAAGTCCGAACCGCCGCCGCTGCCATTTCGTGTCGTCGGCGCTGAGCTGCGCGCGGGTCAGCGCAGCGTGTCCGTCGCCCCGAGTGCCGGAGATTTCACGCCCGATCAGCTCCAGGTGCTGCTGCCGGGTGATGCGCTGGGTCCGTGGCGCCTGCAGGCGATCGAGGGCACTGCCGCGGTGTTCCAGGCCGGCGACCAGACCCGTCGCGTGGCGATTCCTTGACCGGAGCCCACCACATGAAGCCGTCGATCATCCTGTACGCGTTCCTGCTGGGCTCCATGCAGTTGCCCGCCTGGGCGCAGCAGCCCGCCACGACCCCCGCCCGCAATGCGCAGAGCCAGGAGCGCCCGCTGGCCGCCCGCATCCTGGACGACCGGGTGGCAGGCGAATGGGGCCTGCAACCGCAGGAATGGGCGCGCTATCGCGACTTGATGGATGGGCCGCTGGGCATCTACTCGCCAAATCTGGACCCGCTGTCCGCCCTGGGCATCGAGGCGCGCACCGACGAAGAACGGCGGCGCTACGCAGAGCTGCAGGTGCAAGTCGAAGCGCGCCGCGTGGAGAAGCTGCTCGCGTACCAGCGCGCCTACGACGAGGCCTGGCAGCGCCTGAACCCCGGCATGCAGCGGGTGAACCTGTCTGACGAGAGGCCAGGCGCCGCCGCTGCGCGGGGCAGCGGTCGCACGGCAGTGTTCATCAAGGACGGCTGCGCGGCTTGCGGGCAACTCGTCCAACGCCTGCAATCCTCGGGTGCCGAGTTCGACCTTTACATGGTCGGCAGCCGCCAGGACGATGCGCGCATCCGCGACTGGGCCAAGCGCGCCCAGATCGACCCGGCCCGGGTGCGCAGCGGCGGCATCACGCTCAACCACGACGGCGGCCGCTGGCTGTCGCTGAGCCTGCCCGGCGATTTGCCTGCGGTTGTGCGCGAAGTGAACGGCCAATGGCAACGCCAGCCGTAACGGCGCTGCTGCGCGCACTGGCGCTCACTGCGGGCCTGTTCGCCTGCGCCGCCCATGCCCAGGAGGTTCCGCCACCGGCCTACCAGCTTGCCGCACAGCGCGCGGGCATTCCCTCGACGGTGCTCTACGCCGTGGCTTTGCAGGAGAGCGGCATGCGACGCAATGGACGCATCGTCCCATGGCCGTGGACCCTGAATGTCGCCGGCCAGTCGCGGCGCTTCGCCACCCGTGCCGATGCCTGCGCCGGTTTGCAGCAGGCGATGCGATCTACGCCACCCACGCGCATCGACGCGGGCCTGGGCCAGATCAACCTGGGCTACCACCCGCACCGCTACACCCATGCCTTCGACTTGTTGGACCCGTACCGCAATCTCGCCAGCGCCGCCGAGATCCTCAAGGAGCAGTACACCCCCGGTGAAGACTGGCTGCTGGCCATGGGCCGCTACCACCGGCCCGCGGGCGGTGAGCCTGCCGCCCGCTATCGACGCAGCGTATCCCGACACCTCGCCCGCGTGCAGGGCACGCACTCAATCGCCACGGCGCGAGCCGTGCGTCAGGAGTCGACCCCATGACGAAACCGCTCTGGACCCTGCGGGGCCTGCTCGCGCTGCTGGCGGCGCTGCCGTTGGTCGCGCATGCCGCCGAACCGCTGATCGTGGTCGAGGACCGCGGCGGCGCGTCGGCGCTGCCGTACTACGAAGCGCTTAACCTGCAGCCACGCGCCAACAGCGCGTTGCGGCCTCCCATTCCGACGCCGCAGATTCCCGCCACCCCCGCTGACGAGGCAGCGATGCTGCCGGTACGCAGCGCGAAGCTGATGCCCGGCTTCGTCGCGCGGCGCGTGATCGAGGCACCGGGCCTGCGGCCTTTCGTGGTCATCGGCGACGATGAGACCTCGCAAGCCTGGCTGCGCCGTCACGCGGCGTCGCTGCACGACCGCGGCGCGGTCGGCCTGGTGGTCAATGTCGAGACCGCGCAGGCTTTGGCGCGGTTGCGCGCACTGGCGCCTGGCGTGCCGATGGCCCCCGTGGCCGGCGATGATCTGGCCGAACGCCTGGGCCTGCGGCACTACCCGGCGCTGATCACGGCGACCGGCATCGAGCAATGAGGCCATGTCGGGGAAACAGCCCGTCGAAGTCCTGTTGCGCCCAGCGGTGGAGCTATACACCGTCGCGGCATGTGCGGGCGCCGCGTTTCTGTCCCTGGTGGCCCCGTGGTCGCTCGCGCTGAGCCCAGCCATGGGCGTCGGTGCCGCACTGGCGTTCGGCGCCTATGGCGCGATCCGCTACCGCGATGCGCGGGTGATCCTGCGCTACCGCCGCAACATCCGGCGCCTGCCGCGCTACGTGATGACGAGCAGGGACGTGCCGGTCAGCCAGCAGCGCCTGTTCGTGGGGCGCGGTTTCCTGTGGGAACAGAAGCACACCCACAGGCTGATGCAGACGTACCGGCCGGAATTTCGCCGCTACGTCGAGCCAACACCGGCATACCGGCTGGCGCGACGCCTGGAGGAGCGGCTGGAGTTCGCACCGTTTCCACTGTCTCGCCTCGTACGGCTCACGGGCTGGGATGTGTCATTCAACCCCGTGCGGCCACTGCCACCGGTAGGCGGCCTGCCGCGATTGCACGGCATCGAACCCGACGAGGTCGACGTCAGCCTGCCACTGGGTGAGCGCGTCGGCCATTCGCTGGTGCTGGGCACCACGCGCGTGGGGAAGACGCGGCTGGCCGAGTTGTTCGTCACCCAGGACATCCGTCGCACGAATGCAGACGGTGAGCATGAGGTCGTGATCGTCATCGACCCCAAGGGCGACGCGGATCTCTTGAAACGCATGTACGTCGAAGCCAAGCGAGCGGGTCGCGAGGGCGAGTTCTACGTCTTTCACCTCGGCTGGCCCGAGTTCTCTGCACGCTACAACGCGGTGGGGCGCTTCGGACGCATCAGTGAAGTCGCCACGCGCATTGCCGGGCAACTCTCCGGCGAGGGCAACAGTGCAGCGTTCCGCGAGTTCGCATGGCGCTTCGTCAACATCATTGCGCGCGCATTGGTGGAACTGGGGCAGCGCCCGGACTACATGCTGATCCAGCGGCACGTAATCAACATCGACGCGCTGTTCATGGAGTACGCCCAACACTACTTCGCCAAGACCGAGCCCAAGACCTGGGAGGTGATCGTCCAGATCGAGGCCAAGCTCAACGAGAAGAACATCCCAAGGAACATGATCGGGCGCGAGAAGCGTGTGGTGGCGCTGGAGCAATACCTCTCCCAGGCGCGCAACTACGACCCTGTGCTCGATGGCCTGCGCTCGGCGGTGCGCTACGACAAGACCTACTTCGACAAGATCGTTGCATCGCTGCTGCCGCTGCTGGAAAAGCTCACCAGCGGCAAGATCGCCCAACTCCTGGCGCCGAATTACTCCGACCTGTCTGACGCGCGCCCGATCTTCGACTGGATGCAAGTCATCAGGAAGCGCGCCGTGGTCTATGTCGGCCTGGATGCGCTGTCGGATGCTGAAGTCGCCGCGGCGGTCGGCAACTCCATGTTCTCCGACCTGGTGTCGGTAGCCGGGCACATCTACAAGCACGGGATCGACGACGGCCTGCCGGGTGCCTCGGCTGGCACGCGCATTCCCATCAACGTCCATGCCGACGAGTTCAACGAACTGATGGGCGACGAGTTCATCCCCCTTATCAACAAGGGCGGCGGTGCCGGGCTGCAGGTGACCGCGTATACGCAGACGCTCTCGGACATCGAGGCCCGCATCGGCAACCGCGCGAAGGCCGGCCAGGTGATCGGCAACTTCAACAACCTGTTCATGCTGCGGGTTCGGGAAACCGCCACCGCGGAATTGTTGACCCGTCAATTGCCCAAGGTGGAGGTCTATACCACCACCATCGTCTCCGGCGCGACCGATGCCTCGGACATCCGCGGGACGACGGACTTCACCAGCAACACGCAAGACCGCATCAGCATGTCGAGCGTGCCGATGATCGAGCCATCCCACGTCGTCGGCCTGCCCAAAGGCCAATGCTTCGCGCTGCTGCAGGGTGGTCAGCTCTGGAAGGTCCGGATGCCACTGCCAGCGCCTGACCCCGATGAAGTGATGCCGGCGGACTTGCAGCAACTGGCTGGGTACATGCGTCAGAGCTACAGCGAGGCCACGCAATGGTGGGAGTTCACCAGTTCCCCAGCCTTGCAGGAGGCTGCCTTGCCCGACGACCTGCTGGATGACGCCGCTCCGGCCAAGCCTGACGCGGTGGCCACCGGCGCCGACGACAGCACCGGCGAGGCCGCACCATGAAGGATGCCGCCTCGACCGCGCAGCGGGAGCAGAACCAGCGCCAGGGGCTGATCGTCGGCACCATCACCTTGCCGTTCAGGCTGCTCGGGGTGCTGATCGGTTCGCTGCTGTTCTCGATCGTGGTGGAGTGCGTCGGCATGCACCTGTTCTGGAAGGACCAGGGCTGGCGCCACTCCCAGCAGATGCTGCAGTACGAACTCGGGCACCTGTCGAACCACTTCACGCGCAGCGTGGTGGTGCAGGAGCCCGGGCGCACGGCGCACGAGCTGGTGGATACCGGGTACGGGTGGGTGTTCGTGCGCTCGGGGTTGCTGGAGCGCATGAGCCAGACCGCCGAGCGCGCCCGTGCGCCCAGCCGCGAGCCGACGCGCAACTTCCGCTATTACATCAGCCAGGCCTATGTCTGGGCCGAGAGCTACCTGATCGCCGCGGCCTTCACGACGCTCACGTTCCTCGTGCGCCTGCTGGTCCTGGTGCTCACGCTGCCGCTGATCCTCACTGCGGCATTCGTCGGCCTGATCGACGGCCTGGTGCGGCGGGACGTGCGGCGGTTCGGCGCGGGCCGGGAATCCGGCTTCATCTACCACCGCGCGAAAGCGAGCCTGATGCCGCTGGCCGTGCTGCCCTGGATCACCTACCTCGCGCTGCCGATCTCGGTGCATCCGCTGCTGATCCTGCTGCCCAGCGCAGCCTTGCTGGGACTGGCCGTGAGCCTGACCGCGGGCAGCTTCAAAAAGTACCTCTAGGCCATCAATCCGGTCGCTTCCGGGTTCCTATTGTTTGCGGCCTGAAACAGCCCTGATCTCCACGATCAACCCATTGCTGATCACACAGGAATGGCGCGATGTTGGCTTCGATCTGGCTGCGCGCCGCGCATCGCGGCGTGCCCACTTTTCTCGTGACGGCCCTCGTGCTGGGCCGGTCCCCGATGGCCTTGGCCGAGTCCCCGGCGCAGCGCCAGGAGTTGGTCGCCGCGCTGCGCCAGCTCGACGCGCTGGAACGCACCGTCGCGGACAGCGCCGCGCATACCCCCATCACACCGGGCGAGCGCTACCACTTCGATTACCCGCGGCTCCAGGCTGACTTGGCGCGCGTGCGCGCCGGCATCCAATTTCACCTGACGCCATCGCGCGCTCAACCGCGCGCCCCCTCCGAACTGGCCGGCGAATACCGCACCGAACGGGCGACCGAGCCGCTGCCGGCGACGACTGCGGAGGGCAAGCAATGAACGGCGCCCAGGTCTCGGCATTTCAAGCCAACAGCGGTATCGCGCCTTCCGCGATGGCGACCGTTCTGGTCGGCGTCGTGTTCGCGGTCCTGCTCGTGTGGGGCGTCTGGGCCATCCGAACGGCCTACGTGGGGTGGTCCGAGAGCCGCCTCAACCAGCGCCAGTTCCTCGGCGTCTGCATCCGCTTCGTCGCGATGTACCTCGTCCTGAGTTTCTTCCTTCTGTCCTGACCTGAAAGGCCCGACCATGCACAACCGCAACCTCACTTCCCGTTTTGCCCAGCGCGCCGCCGTGGCCCTGGGCGCCGCCGCGCTGCCGGCGCTGTCGTTCGCGCAAGGTCTGCCGCAATTGGAGAACCCCACGCGCGGCACCGGCAACGGCATCATGGAGACGATCCGCAACTACGGCTACGACATCATCATGCTCGTGGCCCTGCTGGTGGTGGCGTCGATGTTCATCGGCGTCTGCTACCACGCCTACGGGACCTACGCGGAGATCCACACCGGCCGCAAGACGTGGGGCCAGTTCGGCCTCACGGTCGCTATCGGCGCCGTGCTGCTTGTGATCGGCATCTGGCTGCTCACCGAAGCCACCGGCATCCTGTAAGCGAGGCCGGTATGTCCGAGCAGCAGCACGTCCGTGCGGACGGAACGGTCACCTTCCTTCCGCACCGGCTCAACCGCCATCCCGTTGTGGTGCGCGGCCTCACCGCTGACGAACTCTGGATTTGCTGCGGCCTGTCCGGTGCCGCCGGCCTGCTGGTCGGCGCGCCGCTGTCCTGGGTGTTCCGCACGATCGCGCTGGCGCCGACCTTCGTCGTCCTGGGCGTGGCGCTCGGCGTCTTCATCGGCGGCGGCATCCTGCGCCGCCTCAAGCGTGGGCGTCCCGACACCTGGCTGTATCGGCAACTGCAATGGCGCATCGCCACGCGCCATCCGCTGATGGCCGGCTGGGTGGGTGGCCATGTGCTGATCTCGCGCTCGGGCTTCTGGTCCACCCGCAGGAGCATGCGATGAGCCGCTTCAAAAACGAGATCACCCACCTGCAGGCGCACATCAAGACCTTGCGGCTGGCCGCGGGCGCGCTGGTCGTCGTCGCCCTGGTCATGGGCGGCGGCTGGTGGAGCGCGCCGCGCGACCTGACCATCCACGTCCCGCCCGACCTGCGCTCTGGCAGTACCCGCAAGTGGTGGGAAGTGCCGCCCGAATCGGTCTATGCGTTCACGTTCTACGTGTTCCAGACGCTGAACCGCTGGCCAACCAATGGCGAGGAAGACTACTCGCGCAACCTCCACACGCTCTCGCCGTACCTCACCCCGTCCTGCCAGGCCTTCCTGCGGGCGGACTATGACTACCGCCGCTCCACGGGCGAGCTGCGTCAGCGCGTGCGCGGCATCTACGAGATTCCCGGCCGCGGCTATGGCGACGACCCCACGGCGCGCGTGCGCACCGTGTCCGATCGCGACTGGGTGGTGACGCTGGACATCACGGCGGACGAGTACTACGGCGCCGAGCAGGTCAAGCGCGCCCTGGTGCGCTATCCGATCAAGGTCACGCGGGTGGACGTCGATCCCGCCCGTAACCCGTTCGGCCTGGCGCTGGACTGCTACGACGGCGCGCCCCAGCGCATCAGTGCACCGGAGCCGACGCGCCCGGCGCCGAGTGGCCTGTCTCCGCAAGCGCCTCAAGGAGGAAACACCCCATGAAGCACCCTGTACTCGCGCTGCTGGGGCTACTGGCCGTGGCCGCGGCACCCGTCGCCCATGCAGTGGAAATCCTGCGCTGGGAACGCATGCCACTGGCAGTGCCGCTGAAGGTCGGTCAGGAACGCATCGTGTTCATCGACCGCAACGTGCGCGTGGGCGTGCCCGCGGGCGTGGGCGAACGCCTGCGCGTGCAGAGTGCGGGGGGCGCGGTGTACCTGCGCGCCAGCGAGCCGATCGAGCCCACGCGGTTGCAACTGCAGGACGCCGACACGGGCGCGCTGATCCTGCTGGACATCGCAGCCGAACCACCCAAGGACGGGGAAGCCGAGCTGGAGCCGGTGCGCATCGTCGAGGGTGACAGCGCACCGGGACGCTATGGCGAGCAGGCCGACAGTGCCGAGGCCCCGGCACGCGCCCAGGGCCAAGCAGGTGCGCGGACCGCGCGGCGCGAAACTCCGGTCCCTGTCGTGCTGACGCGCTTCGCCGCGCAGAACCTCTACGCACCGCTGCGCACCGTCGAGCCGCTTCCGGGCGTCATGCGGGTCAACCTGCCCCGCGACCTCGACCTGGACACACTGATGCCAACGCTGCCCGTGCGCGCGGTCGCACTCGCGTCGTGGCGCCTGGAGGACCAGTGGGTCACTGCCGTGCGCCTAACCAACGGCAGCGGCGGCTGGATCACGCTCGACCCGCGCGTGCTGCAAGGCGATTTCCTCACCGCCACCTTCCAGCACGAGGCGCTGGGCCCGCGCGGCACGCCCGAGGACACGACCGTCCTGTACCTGGTCACGCGCGGCCGCGGTCTCGCGCAGTCGCTGCTGCCGGCGATTCACCGCTTCGACCCGGCCGTGCATCTGCCGCAGCCGGACGGCGACGAGAACACCAAGGAGGCCCGCCATGCGCAGTAACGGCCTGCTCAAGTGGCTGATGATCCCTGTTGCCATCCTGGTGCTGTTCGTCGGTATCCGGCTGTTCTCGGGTGGAGGCAGCACGGCGCCACCCGCGGCGGACAACGGCGCCCAGCTCACGCCCGATGAAATGAAGGCGCTGGGCATCGAAGGCGACACCCCGCGCGACACCGTGGCGACGCTCGTTGCCCAAGTGAAGCAGTTGCGCACCGAGCTTCAGACCGCGCTCTCGGACAACAAGTCGCAGCGTGAAGAGAACCAGCGACTGCGCCAGCGCGAGAACTCCATCGACCAGCGCATCAACTCGGCGCTCGAATCCGAGCGGTCCAACCTGCGCCGCGACCAAGAGCAGGCGGCCAGCGCGCGCCAGCAGACCGAAGGGCTGCTCGCCGACCTGCAGCGGCGTCTGGACAGCATCGGCGGGCGCGGCGGCGGCCATGCGGACCTGCCCGTGGGCCTGGGGCTGCAGGGCGGCGACGAGGCAGGCATGGAGGGCGGCGTGCGGTGGGTCGAGCCGGACGACGCAAAGCCCGCCGAGGGGCGCAACGGGGGGCGTGGCGCGAGCGGCGGCATGAGCTTCCCCACGAGCTTCGGCCCGGCGCAGAGCACGCTCGAAACCACTGCGGAAACCGTGGCCAACGCGGGCGCCCGCGCCGCCGGGGTCAAGAGTGCCAAGCCGGTCTACACCGTGCCGACCAACTCCACGCTCATGGGTTCGGTCGCCATGACAGCGCTGATCGGCCGCGTGCCGATCGACGGCACGGTCAACGATCCCTATCCGTTCAAAGTTCTGGTCGGGCCGGACAACCTGACCGCCAATGGCATCGACATTCCCGACGTGGCCGGCGCCGTGTTCAGCGGCACCGCTTCGGGCGACTGGACGCTCTCGTGCGTGCGCGGCCAGGTGCGCAGCATCACGTTCGTCTTCCACGACGGCACGATTCGCACGATCCCCGAAGACCGCGAGGGCAACCAGCAGAACAACCAACAGCGCGATGGCTTGGGCTGGATCAGCGATCCCCACGGCATTCCTTGCGTCAGCGGCGAGCGGCGCAGCAACGCCCAGCAATACCTCGGCTCGCAGGCCCTGATCACCGCGGCCGGCGCCGGTGTGGCCTCACTCATCGAGAGCGACAGCGGCCGCATGTCCTATGTCGGCTCGGACGGCTCCATCGGCACCGTGGGCATCACCGGCCAGGAAGCGGTCGGCCAGATTCTGGCGGGCGGCGTGCGGGACATGTCGGCCTGGGTCAACAAGTTGTACGGCCAGGCGTTCGCCGCCGTCTATGTCCAGCCCGGCGCCAAGGTTGCCGTCCACCTCGAAAAGCCGCTCGCCATCGACTTCGATCCCGAAGGCCGCAAGGTCGATCACCGCGCAGGAGAAAGCCATGCACTCGAACTTGACTAACCTGGCCCGTGGCCTGGCACTGGCCCTCGCCGTCGCGGTGCTTGGCGGCTGCGCCACCAGCAAGGAAAAGCTGCTGACCCACGGTGACCGCACGATGATGGACATCTGGCAGCAGGAGGCCGGCGACGGCGGTGGCGCAGCCGGACGGAACGCCGGCCGCCAGCTGCTCGATGCGCGCCAGAGCCTGCGTCGGCCCCTGACCGACGCCGACGTGCAGGTCGCACCCGTCGAGCAGATGCGCTACACGCGCACCGCGCGCAATGAGGTCCACCGCCAGTTCCAGCGTCTGCCCAATCCCGATCTCGTCATGTACGTGTATCCGCACCTGGCGGGCACGGACCCCGTGCCGGTGCCGGGCTACACGACGGTCTTCCCGCTCAACCAGCGCATCCAGTACGCCATGCCAGGCGAGCGCGTGGAGGCCTACTGATGCGGTGGAAACTTCCCTGGCCTAAGCCGGCCGCGCCGAAGCTGGCCGCATCCGGCGCTGGTGATGATGAGCAGCCGGACGGCTGGCAGCGCCACGTCGAGGCCTTGCGGCAGGTCGGCATCCCCGAACCCGGCTCGGCAGTCCGGGGCCGCAAGCCGGCGACGGAGGCCGACGAGCAGGCGCTGTACGACGTCGCACCGTCCTTCGTGGAACTGCTGCCCTGGGTGGAGTTCTTGCCCGAGTCGAAATCGATGCTCCTGGAGGACGGCCAATCGGTGGCCGCCTTCTTCGAGCTGGTGCCGCTGGGGACCGAGGGCCGGGAACCCGGCTGGCTCGCGCACGCCCGCGACGCCTTAGAAAACGCGCTCCAGGACAGCTTCGATGAACTGGACGAGAACCCCTGGGTGTTGCAGCTCTACGCCCAGGACGAACCGAGCTTCGACCAGTACATGCAGACGTTGCGCGACTACGTGCAGCCGCGCGCCCGTGGCACGGTGTTCACGGAGTTCTACCTGCGGTTCTTTGCCCACCATCTGCGCGCGGTGGCCAAGCCCGGTGGCTTGTTCCAGGACACGGTGGTCACACGCTTGCGCTGGCGCGGCCAGACGAGGCGTGTGCGCATGGTCGTCTATCGCCGCGTGACCGGACAAGGACAGGGCCAGGCAAACCGCCGGGGCCAGACACCCGAGCAGATGCTGAACATCGTCTGCGACCGCCTGTGCGGCGGGCTGGCGAACGCCGGCATCCAGGCTCGCCGCCTGGGTGCGGCAGACGTCCATGACTGGCTGCTGCGCTGGTTCAACCCGCGTCCGACGCTGCTCGGGCCTGGGGTCGAGGACCGGGAGCGCTTCTATGCGTTCGCGCGCTACCCCGCCGACACCGAGGCTGGCGAGATCGAACTGGCGAGCGGGCGGGATTTTAGCCAGCGGCTTTTCTTCAGCCAGCCACGCTCGGACGTGGAGCATGGCACCTGGCACTTCGACGGCATACCGCACCGTGTGTTGGTCACTGACCGGCTGCGCATGCCGCCCGGAACGGGACACCTGACTGGCGAAACCCGCAAGGGCGATGCGATCAACACGCTGTTCGATCAGATGCCCGAGGACACGACGATGTGTCTGACCATGGTGGCGACGCCCCAGGACATTCTCGAATCGCACCTGAACCACCTGGCGAAGAAGGCAGTCGGCGAAACACTGGCATCGGAGCAGACGCTCAAGGACGTGCAGGAGGCGCGCTCGCTCATCGGCAGCGCGCACAAACTCTACCGCGGCACGCTGGCCTTCTATCTGCGCGGACGCGACGAAGCCGAGCTTGACCGGCGCGGTCTGGACCTCGCCAACGTGATGCTCAACGCGGGGTTGCAGCCCGTTCGCGAGGACGATGAAGTCGCGCCGCTCAACAGCTATCTGCGCTGGCTACCGTGCTGCTACAACCCCGCGCAGGATCGGCGAAACTGGTTCACCCAACTGATGTTCGCCCAGCATGTGGCGAATCTCTCGCCGGCGTGGGGTCGCAGCCAGGGTACGGGCCATCCGGGCAACACGTTCTTCAACCGCGGTGGCGGGCCGATCACGTTTGATCCGCTGAACCGCTTAGACAGGCAGATGAATGCCCATCTATTCCTGTTCGGCCCCACCGGCTCGGGCAAGAGCGCCACGCTCAACAACCTGCTGAACCAGGTCACGGCCATCTACCGGCCGCGCCTCTTCATCGTGGAAGCCGGCAACAGCTTCGGGCTGTTCAGCGACTTCGCCAGGCGCCTGGGCCTGACGGTGAACCGGGTCAAGCTGGCCCCCGGATCGGGCATCAGCCTGGCACCGTTCGCGGATGCCCGCCGGCTGATCGAAACACCCAGCGACGTGCAGACGCTCGATGCCGATGCGTTGGACGAAGACCTGCCACCGGATGCCTCGGTCATGGAGGCAGACGAACAGCGTGACGTGTTGGGCGAGTTGGAGATCACGGCACGGCTGATGATCACCGGCGGCGAGGACAAGGAGGAAGCCCGGATGACGCGGGCCGACCGTTCGCTGATCCGCCAGTGCATCCTCGACGCCGCCGAACACTGCGTGGCTGAGAAGCGCACGGTGCTCACTCGCGACGTGCGCAACGCGCTGCGCGCCCGCGGTCAGGACTCGACGCTTCCCGAGATGCGGCGCATGCGGCTGCTGGAGATGGCGGACGCGATGGACATGTTCTGCCAAGGCACCGATGGCGAGATGTTCGACCGCGATGGCACGCCGTGGCCCGAGGCCGACATCACGCTGGTGGATCTGGCGACCTATGCCCGCGAGGGCTACAACGCGCAGCTCTCCATCGCCTACATCAGCCTGATCAGCACGGTGAACAACATCGCCGAGCGCGACCAGTACCTGGGTCGTCCGATCATCAATGTGACCGACGAAGGCCACATCATCACGAAGAACCCGTTGCTCGCGCCCTACGTCGTGAAAATTACCAAGATGTGGCGCAAATTGGGCGCCTGGTTCTGGCTGGCGACCCAGAACATCGACGACCTGCCGCGTGCCGCAGAGCCCATGCTCAACATGATTGAGTGGTGGATCTGCCTGTCGATGCCGCCCGATGAGGTCGAGAAGATTGCACGCTTCCGTGAACTCTCACCAGCGCAGAAAGCGCTGATGCTTTCTGCGCGCAAGGAGGGGGGGAAATTCACCGAGGGCGTGATCCTGTCGAAGTCGATGGAAGTGTTGTTCCGCGCGGTGCCGCCGAGCCTTTACCTCGCGCTTGCGCAGACCGAACCCGAGGAGAAGGCCGAGCGCTACCAGCTCATGCAGCAATACGGCTGCACCGAGCTGGAAGCCGCCTTCAAGGTGGCCGAGAAGATCGACCAGGCACGCGGCATCGAGTCGCCCGCCTTGGAACTGTCGTAAGCCGGAGAACGCCATGGAACACAAACATCCTTCCATCCCGATGCAGGTGCAGGCGTTCCGCCGTCGGCGCTGGGGGACCCGCTGGCCGTGGGCGTTGGCTGCAGTGCTGGTTGCGCTGCTGCTGATCTGGCTCGTGTCCCGTTCGCCAGGCGGGTCCACACCTCAGACTTCGGCGCCAGTCAGCGAGACACAGGTGGCAGGGCCTCCGTGGCAGATGGGCAATCCGGAAGGTCGTTTCACACTGACGCTGTACGCGGACCTCGAATGCCCGTTCTGCCGGTCCTATTTCCCTGTGCTCAAACGTTGGGTGGCCGGCAATGCCGACGTGGCCTTGCAATGGCACCACCTGCCGTTGGCCGCACATGAACCGGCCGCTTCTGCCGAAGCGCGTCTGGCGGAATGCGCCGGCGAAGCCGGCGGGCATGCCACCTTCTGGCAAGCCGTCGAGTGGGTATATGCCCACACGCGCAGCGACGGCCAGGGCTTGCCCGAGGACCTGCGCTACCCCGACCTGACGCCAGCCATCGAGCAGTGCATCGCGAGCGAGCGGCCCGACGCGGCGATTCGTACCCAAACTGCGGAAGCCACGAACAGCGGCGTGACCGCCACGCCGTCGCTGCGGCTGCACGATCGCGAAAGCGGCAAGGCGATCCTGCTGCAGGGTCCGATCGAGGGCGATGCCTTGCTGTCAGCCATGGACATGCTCGCCGCCGGCGATCCCGCCACCACACCCACATCGGAAATGCCTGCCGACGTCGTCGGCGACATGCCCAGGTAGCCCCGGTCTTCAAGGCTACGGCGCAGTCCGCTGCGCTGACCGCAACCCGTTCGCCTCGCGTCCTGGCCGCGAACGATCACCGCTACCGCGGTGATGGATGCACCTTGTTCGTTCCCCAGGAGGGCTTGCCCTCCCAGGGCGCGCGCCCTCCGATCTCACCGTCTGGAGGTTCGCCATGTCTTTCGTCGTCAATGACTCCTACCTGGAGTCGCTTTCCGCCATCGCTACCCAACACGAGGACTGGATCATCCAGCAAGCCATCGTGCTGCTGGAGAGACGGATCTTCAAAGCTGGACCGTGCCTCAGCCGACCGGCCGCTGTGCGGGACTACCTGCGTCTGAAACTGGTCGCTGAGCCCAATGAGATATTCGCCGCTGTGTTCCTGGACAGCATGCACCAGGTGCTGGCCTACGAGCCGTTGTTCAGGGGCACGATCAACTCGACATCGGTCTATCCGCGTGTCGTCGCGCAGCGTGTGCTGGAGTTGAATGCCGCCGCGGTGGTCTTCAGCCACCAGCACCCCTCGGGCATCTCCGAACCGTCGAGCGCGGATCGCATGCTGACCCAGCAACTGCAGGTCGCGCTGGCGCTCATCGATGTGCGGGTACTGGACCACATCATCGTCGGCCAGGGTGCCCCGTTCTCCTTTGCGGAGTCCGGCCTGCTGTAAAGGTTGCACTGCTTCGTTGATCAGCGCGGAGGCTTCGGCCTCCGCTTTTTCTTCGCAGCGACGCAAGCAGGTATGCGGGGTGGCCGCGATGCGCATTGTTTGTTGGGGCCGCGTGGGGTTCGGCGTTTGACTATGGCCCTGATCAACTTCCGGGGCGCATGACATGCCAGCAGCTTTTACCCGGTTCGCACCAGGCTGGCGAACCCTTGGCCTGGCCGTGGCGCTGCCGGCATCTCTGGCCGTGTTCAGCCCGGCCACCTTCGCCGCCGACGTGGTGGTCGTCACCGACAGCCGCCACCCGGTCAAGACCGCCGGCGGCGAGCGGCTGATCGAGTTGGACGAAGCGCCCCGGATCGAGGCCGAGCTTTCCGCGGATCTGCCGGCCGACCCCGAGCGGGCAGCAGCCATCGTCCGGCAACGACTGAACCAAGGCGGCACCGATCTTCAGCGCCGCATCGGCACCGCCTACCAGGGCGTCGCCGATGCATGGAGCCTGGGCGTCGCCGCCATCCCGGCCGTCGTGGTAGATCAACGCTATGTGGTCTATGGCGAGCCGGACGTGGCCCGGGCGGTGTCCCGCATCGAGCAGTACCGGAGGACGCAGCCGTGACCCATCGCCCATTCGACTTGCTGCGCCGCCTGCGCGTCGCCGTGGCCTCGCTGCTGTTGATCAGCGCCACCGGCAGCTACGCCCTGAACACCGCCACCATCGTGTCCTCCGTCATGTCGCCGGACTGCCTGGAATACCGGGTGGTGGGCATCTGCTACTGGCTCTACTGCACCTGGACGGGCTGCACGGTGCGCACGTCCACCAAGGTCCGGCACTACGTGCCCGATGCGGTCGTCTCCAGCTACAGCAACACCGGGGAGAACCCCTGGGTCGAAGTGCAGGCGATGAGCACGCCCAACCCATCCGCACAGGCAGGTGGGGATGGGACCACGAACGAAGACCACGAAAACAACCTCGCCAAATTCAAGAACAGCGATGTCATCGGCCATCCTGGCGGCGAGGTATTCAACCAGTTCGCATCGTCGTCGGGCTATTTCTGCCAAGGCGCGGGCACGGCCTTCATGCCGTATCTACTCAGCACGCTGGACACGCTGGCTTGGCGCTACAACGTGCCTGAAATGGCCTACCCGGAGGCGTTGATTCCGGGCATGCGCGAGGTCGGTGCGCGCACCACGATGAATCTCTGGGGCAACGTCTATCCGCGCGGCGGCTTCCTGCACCAGACCGACGACCAAAAATCCGGGGCTGTGGTGGCCCAGCGCGCGGGCGATGTCGTCACGCGCCGCGGGCAGATCCACGTGTACCAGCCGCTGCTTGCCAACGCCCGCGACGGCTACTGGCCGGCCGGCGAGCTGATGGAGGGTGATGCCTCTACGGGCAAGTGGCAGGAGCTGACGCCGCGCCTGTCCAACACCTGCGTGGTGTTCCCGCACAGCGGCACGCTGACCCAGGCCCAGCAAGGCGACTACGCCTGGGCGCTGTGGCGTCCCTATGCGTGCTGCGAACGCCGCGGTCAGGTGTTCCTGGGCAGCGTCGATTTCCTCTGAGGTGCCACGATGAAGCGTCCTGAACCGATGAACCTTTCCGCCAAGGCGTGCCGCCTGCTGCGCCCGACGGCGCTGGCCGGCACGCTCGCTCTGGTCTGCGGCATGGCGTGGGCGCAGGTCGGATACCAGAACAGCGGCCCCGTCCTCGGCGATGACGTCATGTACTCGATCGGCGGTGGCAGTGCGGTGTCCATGGGCCGCGCGGCCGGCATGCGTTCCATCGGGGTCGGCGTGGGGTGGAACAGCAACCTGATCTGCGGCGACATGAGCATCCAGACCACGCTGCGCAATCAGCTTAACGGCATCACGAACGGCTTTCAGCAGATCATGAGCAACGTGATCCAGAGCGCGACCAGCGCGGTTGCATCGCTGCCGGCGCTGATCATTCAGCGCGCCGATCCGGGCCTGTACAACCTGCTGACTAACGGCGTGCTGCAGGCGCGGCTGGACTTCGACCGCTCCAAGCTGACGTGCCGCGCCATGGCGGAGAAGATGGCCGAGACGGCGGGTGGCCAGCTTGGCTGGAGCCAGATGGCCGAAGGCATGGCCCTGCGTGACGCGGTTGGCAGCAACGATGCCGTATCGGCCGTCGAGCAGGCCGAGACGCGCCGCGGCAACGACGGCGTGCCCTGGGTGGGCGGCAGCAATGCCGGTGGCGCGGGCCAGTCCGCCATCCGGGTGGTCGGCGACGTCACCCGCGCGGGCTACAACCTGGTCAACGGTCGCGGCGTGACGGACACCTCCTCCATCGCGTCCACCAGTTGCGCGAGCCTGTCCTGCCAGACCTGGACGTCGCCGCAGCAGGCGACCGAATGGGCCACGCGCGCCCTCGGAGAGCAGGTGCAGCGCACGTGCGACTCCTGCACTAAGACCGAGACGGTGCCCGGCGTCGGGCTGACGCCGCTGATCCAGGAGGAGTACGAAGCCAAGCTGGAGGTCTTGCAGGAGCTGGTTTCCGGCACGCGTAATACCACCTTCGAGAACTTGCGCGAGGCCGGCAGCACGTCGCTGCCGATCACCCGCGGCGTGATCGAGGCGCTGCGCGACGAGCCGGACCAGGACCTGCTGGCGCGGCGCCTCGCGTCCGAAGTGGCGCTGTCATCGGTGCTGGAGAAGGCGCTCCTGCTCCAACGCACGCTGCTCACGGGCAAGAAGGAGCCCAACGTCGCAGCCAACGAACTTGCGGTGCAGGCCGTGAACCATGAGAGCGACACGCTCGACCGGGAGATCCGCAACCTGAAGACGGAATTGGAGCTGCGGCGCGAACTGGCGAACAACTCGCCGATGGCCATCATCCAGCGCCACGGCACGCGGGCGGCCGGCTCGCGCGGCATCTACGAGGGCGATCCGGTACCCGACCGCCTTGACCAGTTGCAGAAGGGCAATCCCGGAGCCAGGCCATGAACGCGGAGCGCATGGCCTGGCGCCCCTTGCGCTGGCTCTTCAGCCGGCGCGCGGCGACGGCGCTGCTGTGGGCGGTGGTGCTCGTCGCCGCTGCGGTGGGTGCCAACATCGCCGGCATCTACCTGGTCGGCAGCGTGGCCGGATGGGAGCGGTGGCTCGCCGCCGCATCGGGCTACTTCTTCGTGTGGCGGCTGTGTCTGTACGGGGCCACGGTTTACGGGTGGCTCTGGATGCGCCGCCGGCTGCTGGCGCGCGAAGACCAGGACGGGGCAGATGGGCAGGCACGGCGCCGCCTGATGCGCAGCGAGATCGCGGGCGTCGTCGCCATCGTCGTGCTGGAAGCCAGCTTGTTGATGCAGGCCGCTTGAGGGGATCGAGGCCATGACGCTTTTCACGACCGACTACCTGGAGTACTACCTCACACTCGTTTCCTGGATCGTCAACAACGGCATCTGGGCGGCCCTCGTATCCAGCGGGGTATTCGCGCTGCCTTTCGTCGCCATCGTCGTGCAGGAGTGGTTGAAAGCTCGTGCTGAAGGCGCCGACGAGGGCAATAAAGGCGTGCTGAGCGCCGCCCGCATCGAGAACCGGGTCTTCGTCGCCATCGTGGTGGTGATGTTCGCCGGCATTCCGTTCATCGACGTGGACCTAAACACCATCCAGTACGACAGCTCGCGCTCGGCCCAGTGCCAGGTCAGCGTGGCGCAGCCCGCGGATACCGGCTGGTCGCAGTCCTTCAGCACCATCAACAACCAGTCGGCGAAGGTGCCGGTGTGGTGGGCGTTCATGCACGCGCTCTCGCGCGCCGTCACGGGCGCTTCGGTGGCGGCAATCCCGTGCGGCACGGACCTGCGGCAGATGCGCATGGAGATCGACGCCACGCGCATCGATGATCCGGTGCTGGCTCAGGAAGTAGCGGATTTCTCTCGGGATTGCTATGGGCCTGCACGGGCCAAATTGTTCATGCAGCGCCCTCAACTTGATGAGCAGCAGATGCACGACGTGACCTGGATCGGATCGCGGTTCTTCACCGACACGAACGGGTACTACGACACGTATCGCTCCAGCACGCCGCGCGATGACTGGCCCTATGACAGCAACCGCGACGCTGGGCTGGCCCAGGTATCCAGTGGCGGTGGCTACCCGACCTGCAGGCAATGGTGGGCTGATGGCAGCAATGGCCTGCGGGCACGGCTGCTGGGACAGGTGGACCCGAGCCTGCTCAATCGCCTGGCGGGCTGGGCTGGCTTCCTGAGCCGGGCCGAGGTGGACAATTCGGTGATCCGCGCGATCGCGTCACCGCGGCAGCAGAAGCTGAACCAAGGCAGCGTCTATACCGACTACGGCGGCCAGATCGACAAGACCTTGCCAAACATCGTGACGCGGGCTACGGGAGACGTTGGAATGGCAGTTGGCGCGATTGCCTCGTTTCCCGCGATGGACGTCGTGCGGCAGGCGCTGCCGATGGTGCTCGCCTTGCTCAAGATGGCATTGGTAATCTGCATCCCGCTCGTGCTGGTCGTGGGCACCTATGACTTGAAGACGGTCGTCACGGTCAGCGTCGTGCAGTTCGCGCTGTTCTTCACGGATTTCTGGTTTCAGCTTGCGCGCTGGATCGATTCGACGATCCTGGACGCACTTTATGGCTGGGGGTTCGGCTGGAACCGGCCGCACACCAACTTCGACCCGCTGGTGGGGCTGAACAACGCCTTCGGCGACATGCTCCTGATGTTCGTCACAGGCACGATGTTTCTGGTCCTGCCGACGTTTTGGGTCGCTGCTTTGGGGTGGGTCGGAGTTAAGGCTGGGGTGATTGCTCAGAACCTTGCTGTCGGCTCCAAGGAAGCGCGTGATAGCGCCGGGTCAGGTGTAAACAAGGTAGCCGGCAAGGTTCTGTGACAAACAGGCCAAACCTCAGTCATCGAACGGATCGTTCGGGTCGTGAGGGTCGAGCCGCTGGCCATTGGAAGAATACAGGCCAAAGCCCGCCTCGCCATTGCGCAATTCATCCTGTTGCGTCCAGCGGTCTTCATCTCTAGCCGAATTGCCAGCCATCCATACCGCCGCAACGCCCAGCAGTAGCAACACCGCCAGCCAGAAGGTGGTGTACAGCAGCACCCCGAGCGCAACCAGCTTGACCACCCACACGAGCGCGGTGGCACCGGCCGCCGCCCCCCCCTTTGACACCAACCAGCTCGATGCCCGGCGTTCGCCGCGCACGTAGGCACGCCATCCGCGACCCAAGGTGCGGCCGAGTCGTTCTGCGGTACGGATGCGTGTCGTGGTGTTCATGGTCGTCTCCTGCTATTGAGCGATGCCTATTCCAGTTTGCTCCAATCCTGCTTGCTTGCCTGTATCAGCGCATGCCAGTCGTCTGGTGGGTTCCCGCGCCCGAGCATCTTCTCGAACACGACATACGGGTCCGATTTGCTACCCGAAGACCGCAGGGTCTGTTCATCGTTGACCCAGGCGTACACGATGACCTTCGCCTTCGAGTCATACCGGAAGAACAGCCGGAACCGCCGTCCGATCTTGGCCCTTCGCCAGTGGCGGTGGGCAGGTCCCAAGGTGTTGCCCTGGCGGTACTCGTCGCGTGCCGGATCGCCTGGCACCACATCCAAGATCAACTGGCTCAAGGCCCGGAAGAGCTTGACGTTGGCATTGGACTCGAAGCCCGTCGGGTCGTTCTCCTGCGCGCGCCTCGCGGTCGCATGCAGTTTCTGCAACTGCTCGATCACGCAGTCGTGGAAGAGCAGCGTCCAGCCATGCCGTTGCATCAGAGTTCCACTTTCCCGTCGATCTCCTCGTCCAGGTCCAGACCGTGGCCAGCATGCTCCAGCATGGCGCGGGCCAGATCCTCGGGCAGGCCCTGGACGTTCCGGCCAGCTTCGATGTCGCGGGCCAGCAGGCTCAGGAATGCGCCGATGGCGGGGTCCTCATGCTCGGCATCGACGCGGGTGACGACGACTTCGCTGCCCCGCAGATCGAACGCGAGCTTGCCACCGGCATCGACGCCGAGCGCCTGCCGGATGGGCTTGGGCAGCGTGATCTGGCCTTTGGAGGTCAGCGTGGCAACTTCGTGGATGGCAGGCATGGCGGCTCTCCTGATTGCGATACCCGCATGGTAAGGAAATTTCCTTACTTTGTCAACGTGAAGCCTCACGGCGTTCTCCGAGTCCAAGAATCGGCCCATCGTAGGGCGTGAACAGCCAGCCTTCCTGCATCAATCCGGCCCTGCTGCAACCCGCATTGGCGGTGGACGGTCAGCACCCGTCGCCCTATACCCAAAGGCTGTAAAGGGTCGAAATGGCAAGGGAATGGGGTGCAAGGGGAAAGGCTCTATCCCGAAAAGGCAAAAAGGCCTCCCCGCTCGGCCCGCGACAGGACACCCGCATGCTCTCTCTGTTCCAGCGAAAACGGCCCGCGGTTGCTGCTGCTCCGACGCCACCATCGGTCACCGACCTCCCGAAAGGGTTGATGCGGCCCGAGTCGGCCGCATCGCTGCTGGCCACCCCGCGCCGGCAGAAGCTGCTGGAGCACATCTGGCAGCGCACGTCGCTCTCACGTAAGCAGTTCGCCACCTTGTACCGGGCGCCACTGGAACGCTACGCCGAGCTGGTCCAGGCTTTCCCGGCTTCCGAGGCGCATCATCACGCTTACCCCGGCGGCATGCTGGACCATGGCCTGGAAATCGTCGCCTACAGTCTGAAGCTGCGGCAGTCCCATCTGCTTCCCATCGGCGCAAGCCCCGAGGACCAGGCTGCGCAGGCTGAGGCCTGGACTGCTGCAGTCGCCTATGCCGCGTTGTTGCACGACATCGGCAAGATCGCCGTCGATCTGCACGTCGAACTGGCCGATGGCTCGCTGTGGCACCCGTGGTACGGTCCGCTGCACCAGCCGTACCGCTTCCGCTACCGCGACGATCGCGAATACCACCTGCACAGCGCGGCGACGGGCTTGCTCTACCGCCAACTGTTGGACACCCAACTCCTGGACTGGCTCAGTGGCTATCCCGACCTGTGGGGACCGCTGCTCTACGTCCTGGCCGGCCAGTACGAGCACGCCGGTGTGCTGGGCGAACTGGTCGTGCAGGCCGACCGCGCTTCCGTGGCCCAGGAACTGGGCGGCGATCCGGCGCGCGCCATGGCCGCTCCCAAGCACGCGCTGCAACGCAAGCTGCTCGACGGGCTGCGCTACCTGCTCAAGGAACAGTTGAAGCTGAACCAACCGGAAGCCTCCGATGGCTGGCTCACCGAGGACGCGCTGTGGCTGGTGAGCAAGACGGTATCGGACAAACTGCGTGCGCACCTGCTGTCCCAAGGCGTTGACGGCATTCCTGCGAACAACACCGCGGTGTTCAACGTCCTCCAGGATCACGGCATGTTGCAGCCGACGCCCGACGGCAAGGCGATCTGGCGCGCGACCGTGACCAGTTCCACCGGCTGGTGTCACTCGTTCACGCTGTTGCGCCTCGGGCCCGCGCTGATCTGGGAGCCAAGCGAGAGGCCGGCGCTGTTCGCCGGCACAGTGGCGATCGACGCGGCGGCCACGGACAAAGGGCCCGATGTGTCAGCCACTACTCCGCCGGCCGGAGCGCAGTCAGCCTCGGAGGGCCAAGAGGTTCCGCCATGGGAGGGAGGTAACCCCTCTCGTCCAGCGAAAGGTGAACCGCTGCCCGACGCCATGGAAGACATGCTTTCGATGGTGGGCATGGTGAATTCACCCGCAACCCGGCAGGACGCTGAAGCACCTTCGGAGCCGGTGTCTGCCGCGCGTACTGAAGCGACGACCTTGACCGCACCTCAGCGTTCGTCCCCAGCGCCCAAGCCCACGACAGCGCCATCCGGAGAGCACTTCATGGCGTGGCTGAAACAAGGCATCGCTTCCCGCCGGCTCATCATCAACGACGCGAAAGCGCTCGTGCATACCGCGAGCGGCACCGCCTACCTGGTCAGCCCCGGCGTATTCCAGCGCTATGCGCAGGAGCATCCGCAAGTCAGCGCGCTGGCCAAGCAGGAGAGCCAGCAAGACTGGCAGTGGATACAAAAGCGCTTCGAGAGGCTGCAGCTGCATCGCAAGCAACCGAACGGCCTGAACATCTGGACCTGTGAAGTAACCGGGCCTAGAAAATCCCGCCGTCTGCATGGATACCTTCTGGAAGATCCGAGCCTGCTTTTCTCGGAAACGCCTCCGAGCAATCCCTATCTATCCCTGTTGGGTGAGACCAGACACTGCGAACAGACTTCAGGAAAGCAAGGGGCGTCAACATGACCTCCTCAATTTCGCCGGGGCAGTCTATTGCCGCCAAAGCGCACCTTTATTCAGACAGAGCCAAAGGCCCGATGAGCGCAGCGATGATGGAACAAGGCAGCGCCTCTCCCGTCTCTGGGCTGCACTACGCCGGCAAGAAGCATAAGGTCATCGCTCCCGACCGGGAGATTGTCTTCGAGTTCTCGCAGGACTGTCTGGACTCGGGCCGATTCGCTCCTTGACACCACAAATACAGCTAACAGGAAAGAGCATTCATGAAGTCGATCAACGTTGAAGTCGGAGGGCTTGTATCGAGCCTGAGCGGTGAGGGAGTGCGCCGCAAGCTGCTGTATCTTCACGGCGTCCATAATGCGGATGCCAACTATGTTGCGGGAAGCGCAACGATTCATCTCGACGAGCGATGCCTCAGGGTCAAGGATCTGCGCCATTGCATCTCCGAATGCGGCTATCCGGCACCGAAGCTCACCCGGACTACTGCCGCAGATGGGGCAGTGCCAAGTCAAATCTTGTGACAAGCTCGCTGGAGGTCACGGCAACAGAACCACCATGCGCCTCCGCAATCGATTTCACGATGGCAAGGCCAAGACCGGCGCCCGCCGTATTTCGTTGCCGTGCCGGATCAACTCGGTAGAATCGATTGAAGAGCTTTGGTAGATCGGGCTCAGGAATTTTCTCACCGGGATTGACCACACTGATCGTTGTCCACTGCTCATCCTGCGAGAGCAAGACCGTGATGCTCTTCCCGCGAGGAGTGTGTCGAATTGCGTTCGAGAGAAGATTGTTCAGCGCCCGGGTGAGCATTTCCCGATCCGCCGCTATGCTGCCGATCGCCCCTTTAACGCCAAGCATAATGCCGCTATCTTCTGCCAGCGCCTCGAAATAGTCGAACAGACTCCGCACCAATTCGGACAGATCAATTGTAGACAAGCGCAAGTTGCGGGGATCATTTTCCGTTTGGGCAAGAAACAGCATGTCTCCAATCATGCGTCCCATCCGATCAAACTCTTCCAAATTTGAATAGAGGATTTCTCTGTATTCCTCGTTGCTGCGCGGCTGGCCAAGCGCTACGTGAGTCTGCGTGACCAGGTTGGTGACGGGCGTGCGCAACTCGTGCGCTATGTCTGCGGAAAAGTGTGATAGCCGGGTGAAGCCTTCCTCGATTCTCGCCAACATATCGTTGAAGGCAAATACCAGTTCCGCCAGTTCGATCGGCACATCCCGAGGATCCAACCTCACATCCAGCTTTGAAGAGCGAATCGCCCGAATCTCTTCATTGACCTTGCGAATCGGCAGATGGCCCCACTGCACCGCCAGCCAAGCCACACCGAGCGCCAGACACATGACCAAGCCGGTTGCCCACCAAAGCATGCGCTTGAACTCCGCCAGGAAGTCGAGATGAAAGCCGATGTCCATGGCGGCGACGATGCGGTAGCCGGACGCCGCTGAATCGTCAGCAGGCAGTTGTACCACCACACCTCGATATGACCTCTGATCCTCGTGCCACACGATCAAATCGTCAGCGGTGATGCGGTTCACCAACTTTTTGTTACTGTCAAGTTTCGACAGGTCAGGACCGGGCGTGGCATAGATGCTATTGCCAGACCCATCGTAGACGCCGTACGTCATCCCATGATGTCCTGCGACTGCGTTGGCCAAGTGTTGCTTCAGTTCGTCGCTTGCGATGTCACTTGCAAGCTGGTGCAAGGGCTGAGCCAAAGCGGCTGTCACTGCCTCCAGTTCGTGGGCATCCTGTTGAGCAAAGTGGTGCTCCAACGACCGGAGAATGACCCAGTTGAACACAAGAAACACCAAGGTCGTGGCGATACCAACCAGGGCCGTGACCCTCAATGCAAGCGACGCTGGACGGCTTTGCCGCGGCTTATGGCGCAGGGGCATCATCGGGCGCATCGAGCGTGTATCCCATTCCACGCACGGTGTGGATGAGCTTCGGATTGAACGCATCGTCTATCTTCGCGCGTAGGCGGCGGATGGCTACATCGATGACGTTGCTGTCGCTGTCGAAATTCATGTCCCATACCTGCGACGCGATCAGAGAACGTGGAAGGACTTCCCCCTGGCGACGGGCCAGGAGCTCAAGCAACGCGAACTCCTTGCTGGTGAGATTGATGCGTTGGCCAGCGCGCGTTGCACGTCGGCGCGCCAAGTCCAGTACCAAATCGGCAACCTGGATGCGATCAGGCTGGCTCGGAGCGCTTCCGCGTCGCAGCAGCGTCCGCACCCGCGCCAGCAACTCAGAGAAGGCGAATGGCTTGACGAGGTAGTCGTCCGCTCCCAGTTCCAATCCCTTGACACGGTCGTCCACACCGCCACGCGCCGTCAGAAAGAGTACAGGGACCTGTTTACCGGCATCTCGAAGGGCACGCACGATGCGCCAGCCATCGACATCCGGCAGCATGACATCCAAGACCACCAGATCGTATGTCTCGCCCATGGCCAGGTGGTGTCCGTCCAATCCGTTGCGCGCCAGATCCACTACGAATCCCGCCTCCATGAGACCTTGGCGGACGTAATCCGCCGTCTTGTTCTCGTCTTCAACGACCAGCAGTTTCATCGCATGTCCCATGAAATCGCTGCGGCGCAGAAAAATAGCCGCTCACGATGTACGCATTCATCCACTTCAATCAGCAATTTACTGGTTGCCAGCTTCCACGAACATGACACGAACATTACATGAATGTAATTCAAGGGTCATTCGGTGGAAAGTGCCCAACCCATAGCATGACCTGCATTGCGTCGAACTGTGCCGCTCAGGATGGGGTGGCGTTTAGAACGACTTCCGAGTCATCTATGGAGGATTTCAGGCCATGCCGCCTCGTTCACCCTTTTTTATCGTGCCCCCACAGGGCCTTTCTCGTCGGCGTTTCGTCCAAGGGTTAGCCGCCGGCGGCGTTCTCGCTGGGCTGTCCACGCCGGCGTTCAAGGCATTTGCCCAGCAAGGCTCCGCGACGCGCGGTGCCGCCCCTGTGCTAAAAGGCACCGAGTTCGACTTGGTGATCGCCGAATCGCCCGTGAACTTCACGGGCAAGCCAGGCGTGGCTACGACCATCAACGGCTCGCTGCCGGCACCGACATTGCGTTGGCGCGAGGGTGACACCGTCACAATCCGTGTGACCAACAAGCTGCGTGAAGCCACATCCATCCACTGGCACGGGATCATCCTGCCGTATCAGATGGATGGCGTGCCGGGCATTAGCTTCAAAGGCATCGCTCCCGGCGAGACCTTCACGTACCGCTTCAAGGTTCAGCAAAGCGGCTCCTACTGGTACCACTCGCACTCCGGCTTCCAGGAACTCACGGGCATGTACGGGGCGATCATCATCGACCCCGCTGGCGCCGAGACCATCCGCGCCGACCGTGACCACGTGCTGCTGTTCTCGGATTGGACCGACGAAGACCCGATGCGGGTGTTCACCAAGCTCAAGTCCCAAAGCGACTACTACAACTACAACCAACCTACCGTCTTCGACTTCTTCCGGGACGCCTCGCGCGACGGCATGGCCGCTGCGATCGACAAGCGCAAGATGTGGAACGAGATGCGGATGAATCCGACGGATCTCGCCGATCTGTCCGCCGCCACGCTGACCTATCTGGCCAACGGCGTCACCCCCGCCGGCAATTGGACGGCGTTGTTCCGACCGGGGGAGCGCGTGCGGCTGCGCATGGTCAACGGTGCGGGCAACACCTTCTACGACGTACGCATTCCCGGACTGAAACTCACGGTGGTGCACGTCGATGGTGTTGACGTGGAGCCGGTGACGGTCGATGAGTTCCGATTCGGTCCGGGCGAAACCGTCGATGTGATCGTCCAGCCACGGGATGACGCTTACACGATCTTCGCCCAGGCGATGGACCGGACAGGCTACGCGCGTGCCACGCTGGCCGTGCGTGAAGGTCTTCAAGCTCCCGTGCCTGCCCTCGATCCGGTCGAATGGCTGACCATGAACGACATGATGGGCGGCATGATGGGGGGCATGGACCATGGCGGGTCCGGCCAGGCCATGGAGATGACCGGGATGACGGGCATGACGGGCATGACGGGCATGACGGGCATGACCGGGATGACCGGGATGACCGGGATGGGCTCGGGTTCGATGTCCGGGATGGATCATGGGGCGATGGCTGGCATGAACCACGGTGGCATGGCGATGGATCACAGCCAACACGCCGCGGCTGCGGGGGGACTGGCCGTGCCCAGCACTACTGCCCGCCACGCTCGCACCGAGTATGGTGCCAGCACGGACATGCGCGTTGACATGGCGCGCACCAACCTCGATGACCCCGGCATTGGACTGCGCAACAACGGTCGGCGCGTGTTGACCCTCGCGGATCTGCATACCCCGTCGGGGCCGCTGGACAAGAGAGGCCCTGGCCGGGAGGTCGAATTGCACCTCACGGGCAACATGGAACGCTACGCATGGTCCCTGGACGGGCTGGAGTTCGGAAAGTCCACGCCGGTGCACTTCAAACACGGCGAGCGGCTGCGGGTCATTCTGCACAACGACACCATGATGACCCATCCCATGCACCTGCACGGCATGTGGAGCGAGCTGGAAAGCCCCGACGGTCGCTTCCTTGCGCGCCGCCACACCCTGCCGGTGCAGCCGGCACAACGCATCAGCTTCCTGGTGACAGCCGACGCGCTCGGCCGCTGGGCGTGGCACTGCCACCTGATGTTCCACATGGATGCCGGCATGTTCCGCGAAGTCGTGGTGTCTTGAACCCAGCGCACAAGGAAGACCAAGAATGTCCAAAGCACTCCCCACTCGCGCACTGGCCACGACGCTACTGGCCCTGGTAAGCGTCGCCGCACAGGCACAAGCACAGAACGACCATGCTGCGCACGGCCAGGCCGACTCTCAAACGGCCGCGCCATCCACTCAGACCGTGGCTCCTGCCGCCGACCCGCACGCGGGTCACGCGGCGTCGGCGAGCGGCTCGACCGCGGCCCCGGCCATGGATCACGGCAACATGCAGATGCAGGGCGGGTCGGCGCCTCCTGACGCCCGCGATCCGCATGGCTACTCCAATGGCCTGACATTGGGATCGGGCGACTACGCCGTACCCGGTGTGCCGCGGCTGATGCTGGCCGACGAACACAGGTTCTTCTCGTTGCGCGGCGAAACCCTGGAACGCCGCTTCACGCGCAAAGGGGACGATTCCACGGCCTACGACCTCCAGGCGTGGTATGGGACGACCTACAACAAGGCCGTCGTGAAGGCCGAAGGCGATATCGCCAAAGGAAAGCTCGAAGAATCGCGTACCGAGCTTCTCTGGGGGCACGCCGTCGCACCGTACTGGGACACCCAGCTCGGCATTCGGGTGGATAACGGCGAAGGCCCGAGCCGTCAATGGTTGGCTTTCGGCATCCAGGGCCTCGCCCCCTACTGGTTCGAGCTGGAGGCGACGGGCTACGTGGGAAGTGGCGGACGTACGGCGCTGCGTGTCGAAGGCAGCTACGAGCTGCTGCTGACCCAGCGACTGATTCTGGAGCCTCGCGCCGAGTTGCAGTTCTATGGCAAGGACGACCCGGAACGCGGTATCGGCAAGGGCTTGGCCGAAGCGTCTGCTGGCTTGCGCCTGCGCTATGAATTCAGTCGCCAGTTCGCCCCCTATATCGGCGTGGAACGGGCGGGCAGCTTCGGACGCACCGCGGACTATGTGCGTGCCGAAGGCGGCCGCGCGCAGCAGACGCGCTGGGTGGCTGGCGTGCGATTCTGGTTCTAGAACCTAGCGGGTTTGATCATCTGATGAGAGGCAATCTATGAACATGCACTACGACAGAAGCCAGGGCAAAGTGCCGAGACGCCAGGCATTGATCGCTGGCTTGTTGGTGATGGCACTCGCAGGACCGAGCCTGGCGCAGAGCCGACCGATTGCCAAGGTCTGGAAGGACCCGAGCTGCGGATGCTGCAAGGACTGGGTCTCACACCTGCAAGGCGCAGGCTTCGATGTGCAGGTTCTCGACACCGGGAACACGGCAGCGCGCACGCGGCTGGGCATCCCGCAGAAGTACGGTTCGTGCCACACGGCGCAGATCGGCAGCTATGCCATCGAGGGTCATGTGCCTGCCTCGGACATTCAACGCTTGCTGCGCGAAGCCCCGCAGGCCATCGGCCTTGCGGCGCCCGGCATGCCGGTCGGTTCGCCCGGCATGGATGGTCCGGCCTATGGTGGACGCAAGGACGCCTACGACGTGCTGCTGATCGGGAAAAACGGTAGCAGCACGGTCTATCAGTCGCATCGCTGACCATCCATCAACCCTTCTCCGTGGAGATATGCCATGCAGCATCAGCACACACATACCCCCAGCGATCGTCCCCGGTTCTGGCGATCGCGCTACGGCGTGGCGTTCCTCATCATCGCCGCTGTCGCCGCGTATTTCCTGCTCAAGGAGCACACGGCACATGTTGCCGGCTATCTCCCCTTCCTGCTGCTGGCGGCTTGTCCGCTGATGCACCTGTTCATGCACCGTGGTCACGGCCACGGCGGACACGATCATGCCGCGCGTCAGGGTGAGGAAGGTGCCGCAGCCTCCAAGGAGCAGAAGCAATGAGTCGAGGCACTCGCATCGTGCGAGCACGCGACGCCGCGCTTGTCTCCTTGCGCGCGTGCGGCCTGCTGCGATCACCAGACACCAACGGTTAACGGCGGAGGGCACTTGTCACTATGAATTCACCCAGCAAGTCTTCAGGACATGAGCACGCAGGCATGGCGGCGGGTGCCACAACGTCCGGCACGCATACCCACCACCATCACGCCAGCCATGCTGGAAGTGACGATGCGGGCGGGCCCTCAAGCCACTCGCAGCCCGATGCCTCGACACGAGATCCGGTGTGTGGGATGGCGGTCACGGCGGCGTCGGAGCACCGCTCCACGCACTTGGGGAACACGTACCTGTTTTGCAGCACCGGATGCAAGGCCAAATTCGACGCCGATCCGGCGCGATATGCCAGCGGTGGCGCGGGCATAGGCACAGGCAGCGGCCATGCACCGCATCACCATGCCAGCACCGCGATTTCACCGGCCCCGGCGGCATCGCCAACCGCACCCGGAACAATCTACACCTGCCCGATGCACCCGGAGATCCGCCAGGATCATCCGGGAATCTGCCCCAAGTGCGGGATGACGCTGGAGCCTCTGCTGCCCGACCTCGACGACGACAACCCGGAGTTGCGTGACTTCTCGCGTCGCTTCTGGTGGACCTTGCCGTTGACGCTCGTGGTCCTGGCGCTGGCGATGCTGGGCGAGCGGCTACACCTGATGGACATGGCTACACAGAGCTGGGTCGAGTTGGTGCTGTCGTTGCCGATCGTGCTGTGGGCCGGCTGGCCCTTCTTCTCCCGCGGCTGGCTGTCCGTGGTCAACCGCAGCCCGAACATGTGGACACTGATCGGCCTGGGAACGGGTGCGGCATTCATCTACAGCGTCGTGGCAACCGTTGCGCCGGAAGTGTTTCCAGCTTCCTTCATGTCCATGGGACGGGTCGGCGTGTATTTCGAGGCCGCCGCCGTCATCATCTCGCTGACACTGCTCGGCCAGGTGCTGGAACTCAAGGCGCGCTCCCAGACTTCGGCGGCCATCAAGTCGCTGCTGGGGCTGGCGCCCAAGACCGCGCGGCGCATCAATGCGGACGGCAGCGAGGAAGACGTGCCGCTCAGCCATGTGCACGTCGGCGATCTGCTGCGCATCCGACCCGGCGAGAAGGTGCCGGTGGATGGCATCGTGCACGAGGGCAGCAGCTCGATTGACGAATCCATGCTGACCGGCGAACCGCTGCCCGTAAGCAAGCGCGCGGGCGACAAGGTCATCGGGGCCACACTCAACACCAGCGGCGCGCTGGTCATGCGTTCGGAGCGGATCGGCTCGGACACCGTTCTGTCGCAGATCGTCCAGATGGTCGCCCAGGCGCAGCGTTCCAAGGCGCCGATGCAACGCATGGCCGATGTCGTTGCCGGCTACTTCGTGATGGCCGTCGTTGCCATTGCGGTCACGACGCTCTTTGTGTGGGGATTCTTCGGGCCGCAGCCCACCTGGGTCTATGGACTCATCAATGCGGTGGCCGTTCTGATCATCGCCTGCCCGTGCGCGCTGGGTCTGGCCACGCCGATGTCGATCATGGTCGCAACGGGCCGTGGCGCCACGCAGGGCGTGCTATTCCGCGATGCCGCGGCGATCGAGAATCTTCGCAAGGTCGATACCCTCGTCATCGACAAGACAGGAACCCTGACCGAAGGCCGACCTGCTTTCGATCAGGTCGTCGCAGCACCCGGCTTTACGAACGATGAGGTGCTGCGTCTTGCGGCCAGCCTGGACCAGGGCAGTGAACACCCCCTGGCCGACGCCATCGTGCAGGCCGCGCGTGCCCAGGGCCTCCAACTCGTGAAGCCTCAGAGCTTTGAATCGGGAACCGGCATCGGCGTGCGCGGAAAGGTTGAGCACCGGCAACTCGCGTTGGGCAACACAGTGCTGATGGAACAGTCTGGCGTATCGGTGGAACCGCTCGTACCCCAGGCCGAAGCTCTGCGCGGCGAAGGGGCAAGCGTCATGTACTTGGCTGTGGACGGGCAGCTCGCGGGCTTGCTCGCCGTATCCGATCCGGTCAAGGGCAGCACCCCCGAGGCCCTGGCCGCGTTGAAGGCTGCGGGCCTGCGGGTCATCATGGCCACCGGGGACGGGCAGACCACCGCCAAAGCCGTCGGTGCACGCCTAGGCATCGACGAGGTGCATGGTGAGGTCAAGCCGGCGGACAAGCTCATGTTGATCGAGCGGCTGCAGAAAGAAGGACGCATCGTCGCCATGGCCGGAGACGGCATCAACGACGCGCCGGCCTTGGCGAAGGCAGACGTGGGCATCGCCATGGGAACGGGGACCGACGTGGCGATGAACAGCGCCCAGGTCACGCTGGTCAAGGGCGACCTGCGTGGCATCGCTGTCGCTCGCACGCTCTCGGTGAGTACCGTGCGCAACATGAAGCAGAACCTCATGTTCGCCTTCCTCTACAACGCGCTGGGCATCCCCATCGCCGCCGGGGTTCTCTATCCCCTCACGGGCTGGCTGCTGTCGCCGCTGATCGCAGCATTGGCGATGAGCCTGAGTTCGGCGTCGGTCGTTGGCAACGCCTTGCGCCTGAGAGCGAGCCGACTGTGACCGGATTTTCTTTCTGAACCTACAGGAGCCTGCTATCGCCCAGCGAACCGTTTCTTTCGTTCCACGCCGTTGCGAAGGTGCAAGCCTTATCTCGGCACTTCGTTCTTAAACCACTCCTCACACATCAAGGTAGAAATCTCTATGACCCGTTCACATTTCATCGCCAAGCTCGTCGCGCCGATCGCTGCTGGTCTGTTCGCCACCGCCGCATTCGCGCATCCTTCGCTGGTGTCTTCAACGCCAGCCGACAAGTCGCAGGTTTCCGCGCCAGCCACCATCGAGCTGAAGTTCTCCGAAACGCTGGTGCCGCAGTTCTCCGCCGCGAGCCTTGTCATGACTGGCATGCCGGGAATGGCGAGCCATGGCCCGATGAAGATCAACGCCAGCGTCGCGGGTGCCGGCGACGGCAAGACCATGGTCATCACGCCAGCACAGGCGCTCCAGCCCGGCGACTATCGCGTCGAATGGCGTGCCGTCTCCTCGGACACGCATCCGATCACGGGTAACGTCACCTTCAAGGTGAAGTAAGCCCATGGCCGGGGATTGGTTGACCATCGTCCTGCGCCTGGCGCTTTATCTGGACCTGGCGGCGGCGTTTGGCGTCGCCATGTTCGGACTCTATGCTTTGGGCAACGACGAGCGATCCTCGACGATCTCGCGCCGCTATCGCGTCCTCATTGGCGCATCCGCTGCCATCGGCATTGCCCTGTCGATGTGGGGCATGACGGTCATGGCCAAGGCCATGTCCGGCGCCCAAAGCTACGCGGAGCTGTCAACGCACGTTTTCGACATGCTCATTACGGGCACGCACATGGGCATCGCCTGGTGCATTCGCATCCTCGCGCTGTTGGTGTGTGTGCTCGTCGCAATGTTGAAATTGAACGCTACCTTGCGATTTGCAGTGATGGCGCTCTCCACCGGCGTGGCGCTGGCGACCCTTGCGTGGGCAGGCCACGGCGCCATGGACGACGGCGTTCGCGGCTACATCCATCTTGCGTCGGATATCACCCACCTCTGGGCAGCGGGCGCTTGGGTGGGCGCATTGTTGGCGTTCTTGATGCTGGCATCCCACAAGCGGGATGTCGCGCAAGACCCGGTAGCGGTCCTCAGTCGGACGTCGAATGGCTTTGCTCGCATAGGTACAGCGATCGTGGCTGCACTCGTCGTGAGTGGAACTCTCAATTACCTGTTGATCGCCGGACCATCGTTTGATCCGCTCATCTCGACGCTGTATGGCCGGCTGCTGATGGTAAAGCTCCTGCTTTTCGCAGGCATGCTGGCGTTGGCTGCTGCCAATCGGTATCGGTTGAGCCCGAGCCTGGAGGCAGCTTTGAAGGCAGGCAATCGCGCACAGGCAGTCATCAAGCTTAGGCAGAGTCTGTTCACGGAGGCAACCTTGGCCGTTTTGGTTCTGGCGAGCGTTGCATGGCTTGGCATCTTGTCTCCCACTGGAACCTAATCCTTCATGGGCGGCAGATGACAGCGCATGAATTGAATGTAATGCACGGGTAAGCCCTCTGTAGACCGCCTGCTTCTACATTTAACGACGCGGCGCAAGTTGTCGTCGTTTTTACAAAGGAGTCGATCATGAAATCGCAAATTGTCATTGCCGCCCTGTTGAGCGCTCTCTCCGTGCCAGCCTTCGCCGGTCATGCAGCAGCCCAAGCAGCCAAGGAGATGGTTCCCTTGGCTGACGGGGGAACGCTGTACATCTTCAAGGACGGAAAGATGGCACAGGAAAGCCGCTTCGGGCGCGCCGTCTATCTCAATGTCGGGGCTTCGGTGTCGACGAAGGATGGGCGCAACATCGCGATCACCAGCAATGAAGTCGCTCGCCTCGGCTCGCTGCTACAAAAAGAGCACGGCGGATGACGCCGCGGGTGTGCGGTGCTTTTCAAAGCTTCTGCACAGTGTGACAGAGACGCGCGCCCCGATTGGGCGCGCGCGATTGGGACGCGTCACGAGCAACCACGAGCGCTCAAGATGCCAGTTTTTGCGATGTCAAGCGCATCAACTTCCCTGGAATGGATCCAGCCTCCACATCCACCGTGATTCGTCCACGGGACATCTTGCGCGAATGAGAACCTGCGAGGAGCCCGATTTATGGAGTTGCGTCATCTACGATGCTTTGTCGTCTTGGCAGAGGAGTTGCATTTCACGCGGGCGGCCGAGAGGCTGCATATAGAGCAACCCCCCTTGTCTCGCGCGATCAAGGAATTGGAAGATGAGCTTGGGGTCACGCTGTTTGACCGCGACCGCAGGGGTACACGGCTGACCGTGGCGGGGGCGGCATTCTTGCAGGACACCCGCCGACTCTTCACTGTCCTGGAGCAAGCGCGTGAGAATGCCAGAGCCATTGCCGCGGGCCTGAGGGGCAGCCTGCGCATTGCAATTTCCGATGGTGCGATGGACCCACGACTATCGGCGTTCCTAGCTCGTTGCCGCGCGGAAGAGCCCGAGGTCGAGATACGTCTCTCCGAGGTACCGCTGACCGAGCAGATACGGGGCCTACGGTCTGGCGACTTCACGATCGGATTTGCACACGCGGCGGATGTTGGCGAAGGCATCGTGGCTGAACCGATCTGGCGAGACCCGATTGTGATCGCCGTGCCAGCGCGGCACTCGCTTCTTGCGCACAAGCAAGTTCCGCTCAACGAACTTCAGGGTCACCCACTGGTTCTGTGCGACAAACTGGCCTGCGAAGGCTACTGCCGAGAACTAAATCGGCTGCTACAGGTTCTGGAACACAGGCTCAACGTTGTCGAAGAAGTGTCGTCGCTGGACATGATGCTAACGCTGGTCGGCGCAGGCTATGGGATTGGTTTCATGACAGCGACCAAGATTCCCATCAGCCAGAGGCCGGACGTGGTGATTCGCCCTCTGGCGCAGGACACGGCGGTAATCACAACCTATCTGCTTCGGCCAGAAAGCAGCAACTCATCGGTTTCGCTGGATCGCTTCATGGAACGTCTGCGAGGACCTCCGGATGACTAAAGCGTCAATGCCCATCTGAATCGTGCGCCGCAGCACGAAGATTGCGTTCGGCTGCGCTGACGAGTTCCGCAGCACTAAGCTTGAGTCCGGCGGCGATTCTTAAGATCAGAGCGAGAGTGGGCATGTGCTCCCCACGCTCTATTTTGCCCATGTGCGATCGCTCGATCCCTGCTTTCGCAGCCAGTTCTTCCTGAGCAATACCTTGCGTCAGGCGGGCGACACGAACGGCCGCTCCGAATGCCAACGCTGGCTCGGCGTCGAAAGTGGTAGTGCCTGGGGGACGGCCTCGTCGGACAGTTCGCTTCTCCATCCTTGGAAGCGTCGAACAGTCCCGACAATTTAACCACGTTAAGTTTAACTCAAACTAGCTATCATGAAGACTTTCCATCCTTGTCTTATCGCTTCTTGGGGCCTCTCATGCACGACGCCACCAGCCCACGCCCACAGCTCAGGCTCGCCATAGCGCCTGGTGTGGCCTCTTCGAACCTAGCTGCATTGCTTGCCCTGCAGCGCGCGGAGGAGCCCGAAGTTTTTATGGAATTTAATGAGGTTACGACGAGCGATCTCATTACAGGCCTCTACAAACGGCGCTTCGACGTCGGCCTTTCTCTGAAGCAGGTGAGCGATTCTTCGCTGAAGAGTCTTTCTCTTTGGTTTGAGGCGACAGCTCTTGCCACGCCGCTGGGATACCCACTGCTCCGGCAGCAGTCAATCAGAATAGACGAACTTAAGGAGCACTCCGTGTTTCGATGGAAGGCCGAATATTCTCCTTCGCTGGACCAGTACCTGTCCTCCATGTCATCAACGGAAAGGCCGAATGTCCAGCATGTCAGTTCTTTTGAGATGTTGTTGCTCTGGGTCGCAGCTGGATATGGCGTAGGGATTTCTTCGCGATCACGCATCGAAACCGCTAGCCAGTGCGGAATCTGCACGCGTCCAATAGCCGATGGCCCCTACGAGGTCATTACGCACCTGCAGCGACTCTCGGGACAGACGAATCTTGTAGCTGATCGATTTGAGCTTAGAGCCTTGCGAGTTGCCGAGGCGCGTAAAGCATGACAGCCACGTGCGGTGCCCGCCCTTGCCGGTGGATTTGCAGTGGATGCCGGTTCGGGCCAAGGCGCCGTCCAGACGCATCAATTCATCCTGGAAACTGACCTTGATCAATTCAACTCCCCACAACTTCCAATAGTATGTCCACATGATCGGCTTAAGGCGCCTTCTCGCAAGATGGAGCCGCTGGATTACCAGCGGCCTAGTCGTAACCTTGCTTTTCTCGCAGGTTGCGATGGCGATGTACGTCTGTCCCAAGCCAGACCCGAGGGCATCTGTGGAAACCACGCAAATGCGTGCCACGATCTCGATGCAGCAGGCTGACAAGTTGCCAATGTCGGATTGCACCGGCATGCCTGATTCCATGGACAGCGAAGCGCCACAGTTGTGCCACGCTCATTGCAGTGGCGATCGGGAGTCGGCGCTTTCATGGCAGGGGCTGGACATTCAGTTTCTCGCGGCGCACGTGATGTGGCTCGCCAACTCGCTGCCCGGGTTGGTTCTCGACCGGGTAGCCCTCAGGCGGCACGTTACCTACATTCCTCCCAATCCCCGCGCGGGCTTTCCGCCGATCTACCTCACGTTCCAAGTCCTGCGGAATTGATTTATGTGTCCGTGCTCGCCGCGCACCGATGCGGCAGACCACGTGATTTCGTGAACACCAATTCCGAGGACAACCATGTTTACTCCCTTTTTTGGCGCCCCCGAGGGATGCTCTGAACAATTCCTCGGCGACAATAGCGCAAGGTTCGACGGATGACGACGATGCAGCTGAGCTTCGGGGACGCGGAACACACGGGCAAGCGGAAGAAGACGCGACGCGAGATCTTCCTGGCGGAGATGGAGCAGGTTGTGCCGTGGAACGCATTGCTGGCGCTGATCGCACCGCACTACCCGAAGATGGGCCAGCGTGGCCGGCAGCCGTACGCGCTGGCGACGATGCTGCGCATCCACTTCCTGCAGCAGTGGTACGCGCTCAGTGACCCGGCCATGGAAGAGGCGCTGTACGACACGGCGGTGATGCGCCGCTTCGCCCGCCTCAGCGGGCTGGACAACATTCCGGACGAGACCACGATCTTCAGCTTCCGCCGGCTGCTGGAGACGCATGATCTGGCGCCGCAGCTCCTGGAGCGCGTGAACGCGCACCTGGCGCGCAAGGGCCAGAGCTTGAAGGCCGGCACGATCGTGGACGCCACGATCATCGCGGCGCCGAGTTCGACCAAGAACAGGGACGGCAAGCGCGATCCGGAGATGCACCAGACGAAGAAGGGCAACCAGTGGCACTTCGGGATGAAGGCGCACATTGGCGTGGACGAGGAGTCGGGCCTGGTGCACCACGTGGAGTGCACGGCGGCGAACGTCAACGACGTGACGCAGGTGCACAAGCTGCTGCACGGCAAGGAAGACACAATCTGCGGCGACAGCGGCTACACGGGCGCGGACAAGCGCGAGGAGCTGCAAGGCGTGGAGGCTGCGTTCTGGATCGCGGAGAAGCCGTCGAAGCTTCGTGCGATGAAGAACAAGCGTGATCGCAAATACGCCGAACGCTGGGAGCACTTCAAGGCCAGCCTGCGGGCGAAGGTGGAGCATCCGTTCCGAGTGGTGAAGCGGCAGTTCGGTTACACCAAGGTGCGCTATCGCGGGTTGGCGAAGAACACGGCGCAGGTGTTGACGCTGTTCGCGCTGTCGAATCTGTGGATGGCGCGGCGACGTCTGTTGCTGCCGACGGGGTAAATCCGTCTGTTGGACGGGGAAAGCCGTCGAAAAGCGTCAGAAACGGCGCAAAATCCATCATATCGAGGTCGACTTGGCGCCTTGACGCTGAAATCCAAGCATCAGAGCGCTTTGATCAGACCTTCCCGAGGGGCGCCCGTCAGCGTACGGCCGAGGCACAACGCCGGCCTCGATGCGATTGCATCGTCTGAAAGCTATCAGCATCGCGTTGGCAGGCAGTGCGCTTGTTTCGCCTGTGGCCTACGCCCTCGATTTTGCTGAGGCACGCCTTATCGCGGAGCAGCAGAGCCCGCGCATAAGCGCGCAGCAGTTGCAGGTCAACGTCGCCGAATCCGTGCAGAAGGCAGCAGGCTCGCTGCCCGACCCCAAGCTCTCGCTCGGCATCGAAAACTATCCCATCAGCGGCATGGATCGCTGGAGCATGACGCGCGAATCCATGACGATGCAGCGCCTGGCGCTCATGCAGGAAGTGCCCAACAGGGCCAAGCGCGACGCCCAGGTCGCCAGTGCGCAGGCGCGTGTGGATCGAGAGCGCGCGGCGCTGGTTTTGCAGCGATTGCAGATCCGCCAGGAACTCAGCCTGGCGTGGATCGCCGCGCAGGCGGTGGAGCAACGGGAGATACTGCTGACGGAACTGCTCGCGGAGAACCAGCGCCTGCAAGACAGTCTCCCCGCTCGCGTCGCCGGCGGCACGGCCCAGACTGGCGACCTGTTGGTCGCGCAACAGGAGGCGCTGACACTCACGGACCGCCGTGACGATCTACAGCGGGACCGGGCCAAGGCCAGGGCCGCATTGCGGCGCTGGGTGGGCTCCAGGGCCGACGAAGCACTGCAAGGCGATCCAGGCCCGCTCACTCACCCCGTCGCGCAACTGCGCACAGAACTGGCGAATCACGCGGAGCTTGAACTCTATCCGGCGATGCAAAGCATGGCCCGGGCCGAGTCCCGCGAAGCCCAATCAGAGACCCGCGGCGATTGGGCCTGGGAGATTGCCTATAGCCGGCGGGATCGCCGATGGGGCGACATGGTGTCATTCCAGGTGACATTCGATCTGCCATGGCAGAAGGATCGACGCCAAGTGCCCATGATCGAGGCAAAACGGCACGAGTTGGAGCGTCTGGACGCCGAACGCGAAGACGTGGCGCGGCGTCATTTGCAGGAGCTGGACGACAGCGCCGCCGAACTCCAAGCGTTGAACAGCCAGATCGACCGCCTGCAGACCGCAGGCTTGCAGCTGGTACGGAACCGAGCGGCGCTTGCGTTGAGCAACTACCGATCCGCCAAGGGGGACCTGAGCGCTGTGCTCAGTGCACGCGCCCAGGTACTGGAGACGCGCATGCGTCTGATCGACCTGGGAGCGCAGCGCGACCGCCTCGTCGCCCGACTGAACAGCCTGATCGCGGACTGAGTGGAGACCCTCGCCATGAACACCTCTTCGAGAAACATCCTTGCCGGCTTGACGCTGATTGCTGCCGGTATTGCCGTTGGATGGAGCGTCGCCCAATGGCGCGCCGGCCACCTCAGCGGCTCCCCCGCTGCCACCATTGCAAGTGCTCCGACCGAGCGCAAGGTGCTGTATTGGTACGACCCGATGGTGCCGGCCCAGAAGTTCGACAAGCCCGGCAAATCGCCCTACATGGACATGGCGTTGATGCCGAAGTACGCAGATGAAGACACTCAGGACAGCACGGGCCTGAGCGTGTCGGCGCAAGCGGTGCAAGCCCTGGGCCTGCGTACAACCGAAGTCGTGCAAGGCAAGATCGGCGCAGATGTGAACGTCGTGGGCACCGTGCTGCTCAACGACCGCGACGTCAGCATCGTGCAGGCGCGGACCGCTGGCTTCGTCGAGCGTGTCTACGCACGGGCTGCGGGCGACGTGATCGCAGCAGGGGCACCGCTGCCTGACCTATTGCTGCCGGAGTGGATCGCCGCACAGCGCGAGTTTCTCTCGGTTCGCGCGATGGGCGACGCACCGTTGACCGCAGCTGCCCGCCAACGGCTGCTGCTGCTCGGCATGCCGCAAGCCCTGATCGCCCAGGTGGAGCGCACAGGCGAGCCCAAGGGGCTGTACACGGTCACAACACCTCAAGGCGGCTTGGTGGCCGAACTGATGGTGCGTCAGGGCATGACGGTTTCCGCCGGGGAAAGCCTGGCCCGGGTGAATGGCTTGGCCACGGTGTGGATCGAAGCGGCTGTCCCCGAAGCACAAAGCGGGCCATTGCAGGTCGGCCAAACGGCGCAGGTCCGGCTGGCGGCGTTTCCCGGTGAAGTGCTCCAGGCGCGCATCGTGAGCATCCTGCCCGAAGCCAACCGCGACACCCGTACGGTGCGAGTGCGGCTTGAAATGGCCAATCCCGGCCAGCGCCTGAAGGCCGGCATGTCCGGCCAGATCGCGCTCAAAGGCAACGAACAGCCCGCGCTGCTTGTTCCCAGCGAGGCGGTCATCCGCACCGGCAAGCGCGCACTGGCCTATGTGGTCGATGGACCCGGCAAGTTCCATCCCGTGGAGGTCCAGGTGGGCGCGGAGGTAGGCGATCAACTGGTGGTCAACGGCGGGCTCGCGGCGGGACAGCAGGTGGTGGCCTCGGCGCAGTTCCTGATCGATTCGGAAGCCAGCCTGCGGGGCGTGCTGCCTGCAGGTGCCGCGGCGTCCGCGCCTGCATCGCCGCACAACGGGCACGGCACCTCGTCGCCACCGGCCGCGGCCACCAACGCTTTCGTGGTGCGCGGCGTGATCGAGGAGATGTCGCCCACCGAGCTGACGCTGGCGCACGAGGCCGTGCCAGCCCTCCAATGGCCGGCCATGACCATGGGCTTCAAGCTGAGCAGCCCGCAGCTCGCCGCGGGTCTTTCGGTTCGGCAGCAGGTGCGATTCACCTTCTCCAAGCAAGGTGAGGACTACGTGATCACCGCCATCGAAAAGGTGCAGCCATGATCGCCAAACTGATTCGATGGTCGGTGGCCAATCGCTTCCTGGTGCTGCTGGCCACCGCCATGCTCACGGCATGGGGCGTGTGGGGCGTTCGCAGCACGCCCGTGGATGCGCTGCCGGACTTGTCAGACGTGCAGGTCATCATTCGCACCAACTACCCAGGACAGGCGCCGCAGATCGTCGAGAACCAGGTCACCTACCCGTTGGCCACCACCATGCTGTCGGTGCCAGGGGCCAAGACCGTGCGCGGCTTCTCGTTCTTTGGCGACTCGTTCGTCTATGTCTTGTTCGAGGACGGAACCGACCTGTACTGGGCCCGCTCACGGGTACTGGAATACCTGAACCAGGTCCAGGGCCGATTGCCCGCCACGGCGAAGCCGGCCCTGGGTCCGGACGCCACAGGCGTCGGCTGGATCTTCCAGTACGCGCTCGTGGATCGCACGGGCAAGAACGATCTGGCGCAACTGCGTGCGTTGCAGGACTGGTTCCTGAAGTTCGAACTCAAGAGCCTGCCCAACGTGGCCGAAGTGGCATCGGTGGGGGGCATGGTCAAGCAGTACCAGGTCGTGCTCGACCCGATCAAGTTGGCGTCCTATGGCCTCAGTCAGGCTCAAGTCCGCGATGCCCTGATGGGGGCCAACCAGGAGACCGGCGGCTCCGTCCTGGAATTGTCAGGCGCGGAGTACATGGTCCGCGCGAGCGGATACCTCAAGACCCTGGACGAGTTCCGGGAGATCCCCTTGACGGCACGCGGCGGTGTGCCGGTGCGGCTGGGGGATGTGGCGACGCTCCAGATAGGCCCGGAGATGCGGCGTGGCATTGCCGAACTCGACGGAGAAGGCGAGGTCGCCGGCGGCGTGGTGGTGCTGCGCTCCGGCAAGAATGCCCAGGAGACGATCGCTGCCGTCAAGGCCAAGCTCGCGGAGCTGCAGGGCAGCCTGCCGCCGGGCGTCGAGATCGTCACCAGCTACGACCGCAGCGCGCTGATCGAGCGGGCCATTCGCAATCTCACGACCAAGCTGGGCGAAGAGTTTCTGGTGGTGGCGCTGGTCTGCGCACTGTTCCTTTGGCATCTTCGTTCTGCGCTGGTGGCCATCATCTCGCTACCTCTGGGCGTGATGACGGCGTTCCTGGTCATGCGCTACCAGGGCATCAACGCCAACATCATGTCGCTGGGGGGGATTGCCATCGCCGTGGGGGCGATGGTGGATGCAGCGGTGGTGATGATCGAGAACGCCCACAAGAAGCTGGAGGCTTGGCAGCACGCGCACCCGGATCAACGACTGCAGGGCAAGGAACGGTGGGACGTGATCACACAGGCCGCAGAGGAAGTCGGTCCTGCGCTCTTCTTCTCGCTGCTCATCATCACGCTCTCGTTCATCCCGGTCTTCACCCTAGAAGCGCAGGAAGGCCGGCTGTTCGGCCCGCTGGCGTTCACCAAGACCTACGCGATGGCCGCGGCCGCAGGGCTGTCAGTGACGCTGATTCCCGTACTCATGGGCTACTGGATTCGCGGGCGTATCCCGGATGAGCAGAAGAACCCCATCACCCGCATCCTGATTGCAGCCTACCGGCCAGCACTGGAGTGGGTACTGCGCCGGCCTTAGGCGACGCTGCTGATCGCCGTGCTGGCCTTGGCGACCACGGCCTGGCCCTTGGCGCGGCTCGGCGGTGAGTTTCTGCCGAGGTTGGACGAAGGGGACCTGCTCTACATGCCCTCGGCCCTGCCGGGACTCTCGGCGCAGCGCGCCACGGAGTTGCTGCAGCTGAGCAACCGCATGATCAAGACCGTACCTGAAGTGGACAAGGTGTTCGGCAAGGCAGGACGGGCCGAAACTGCGACCGATCCGGCGCCCCTTGAGATGTTCGAGACCACGGTGAAGCTCAAGCCCAGGGAACAATGGCGTCCAGGCATGACGCCCGAGAAGCTCGTGGAAGAGCTGGATCGTGCCGTGAAGATCCCGGGCCTGTCCAATATCTGGATTCCCCCTATCCGCAATCGCATCGACATGCTGGCTACCGGCATCAAGAGCCCGATCGGGGTGAAGGTGACCGGCAACGACCTGGGCGTGATCGATCGCATCGCTGCAGAGGTCGAGCAGGTCGCCAAGGGCATTCCCGGCGTGACGTCATCCCTCGCGGAGCGCTTGACGGGCGGGCGCTACGTGGATGTTCAGATCGACCGCGTAGCCGCCGGTCGCTACGGCCTGAACATCGCCGATGTCCAGGCCGTCATCGCCGGCGCGGTGGGTGGCGAAAACGTCTCGGAAACGGTCGAGGGGCTTGCCCGCTTTCCGATCAATCTGCGCTACGCGCGAGAATGGCGTGATTCACCACAACGGCTGGCAGAACTACCCATCTTCACGCCGATGGGTCAGCAGATCACGTTGGGGACCGTGGCACGCATCGCGATCACCGATGGGCCGCCCATGCTCAAGAGCGAGAACGCACGGCCCTCCGGTTGGGTCTATGTCGATGTGCGCGGCCGTGATCTAGCCTCGGTGGCCAACGAACTGCGCGATGCCATCGGGCAGCAGGTCAAGCTAGAGCCGGGTGTGAGCATCACCTACTCCGGGCAGTTCGAATACATGGAGCGGGCCAATGCACGCCTGAAGGTTGTGGTGCCTGCCACCCTGTTGATCATCTTCGTTCTGTTGTACCTGACCTTCGCGCGTGTGGACGAAGCGGGCTTGATCATGGCGACCTTGCCCTTCGCGCTCACGGGGGGCATCTGGTTCCTGTACCTGCTGAACTACAACCTGTCCATCGCCACCGGCGTGGGATTCATCGCGCTGGCAGGTGTGGCGGCGGAGTTCGGCGTGGTGATGCTCATCTATCTGAAGCAGGCCTTGGCGGAACGTTGCCCCGATGGACGCGACCCGACGCGAGAAGAACTGCTCGATGCGATCCGGGAGGGTGCCGTGCTGCGCGTGCGGCCCAAGGCGATGACCGTCGCCGTCATCCTGGCGGGCCTGGTACCCATTGTCTGGAGCAGCGGTACGGGCTCGGAGGTCATGAGCCGCATCGCAGCCCCGATGCTTGGAGGGATGGTGACCGCTCCGTTGCTGTCGCTCTTCGTGATTCCGGCTGCCTACATGCTGATGCGTAAGCCGCGCTAACGTTGCAACGCGGCAGGGTCTCATAACCAAGGCCCTGCCGTTTCCGGTGCGGCCTATCGGCACCCGAGCGAATAACCATTCGACACATGCGCTTTAGCCGGCGTAAGAACTGGCCGAAGGCGCGGAGGCACGACTAACCGCTTGGCAGTGACGAGCCATATCAGGGAACAAAACCTGACCCCGGCCGTTCAGACAGAATCGTCAGCATTTCTATGACAGCCCGAACCTTGGGCTGCAGGTAACGCGATTGCGGCCACACTGCATGGATAGGCATCTCACCACCTGCCCAGTCCGGCAGCAAGGGGATCAAGCGCCCCTGCCGTATATCTTCGGCCACCAGCCATGTCGGCATCTGCATGATGCCGCAGCCGGCCAGACCCGCCGCCAACATTGCTTCACCATCACTGAATTCATGGCGCGGATAGATTTCCTGCCGACGTACGCGCTGGTCCGATACGCGGAGCAACCAAGTGGGTCTCTGCCGTCCCCGAGGACCAGTGATGCAGTCCCGATGCCTTACCCCATTACTTCTCGGTAATTACTGCGGCGCGCTCACTAATACGACCACTACATTCTGGGACGACGTAGGGGCTGACTCAGTCCGGTTGTAGGCGCTCAGAAGGCTATGGCCTTCAGGATGGCCGCACGCCTCATCGCGCCGCGCCGTATGCGCTGCGGACTGCAAAGGCCCGCATCCTGTAGCTCACTTCCGACGGCCAAAGCATCCATCTTTGGCCGTCGGCCAGCGTCAGGCACTTTCGAGCATTGCCGCATCATTTAGCAACCGTTGAATGCGCTGGCGAATCTCCTCTGGAATACCTTGCGCAGACGAATCAGGTCCGGGCCTGTTTGGCTGCTGCTGGGTGCCCGCGATGACCCGCACGACCATGCCCAAATTTCCGGGTGTCACGATGTCGATGGCCGCGCGATCACCCAGATCCGGGTGTACGCGGGTCAGCATCCGGTACAAGTCCCACGAATCCGCGTGCGGACACTGGTTCATGAGCACCTGGGCCAGTTTGTGCTTGAGCGGCACCAGTTGCCAGTCGGGCACACGTTGCCCGCGATTGCCCAAGCTGATGGACAGCAGTTTGCCCGCCTTCAGCTCGCGGTTTATCTGGTCCTTGGACTTTCCGGCCAGCTTACCGAACAGCGGAACCGGCAAACTGCTCGGCGATTCGTAGATGGCGAGCATTTCCTCGCGCTCGCGCTGGATGGCGGATACTTCCGGCGCCGGCGCCGGCGCACGCGTCGGGGGCGGTGGCACCTGCGACAGCCGCTGGAAGGTGATTCCCGCGTCGTTTGGCGTCACGACAATGGGGGTGACCACCACGGGCGGAGCCGAAGCCGCAGAAGTGCCTGCAACGATGGCGTCGGGGTTGTCCTCCCCTGCGATGGCTGGCACGCCCTCGATATGGATGGTGAGGTGGGCGCTGGCCGCTTCGACCTGGCCCTGTTCGAGTAAGTCGAGGCGATCCGCCCAGTCCTGCATCATCCGACGGCGCGGCTCAACATACTTGGCGTGGTTGTAGGCCGAACTCACCTTGTTCGGGTCCGAGTGCGAAAGCTGCGCGTCCACCCAAATCTTGGGATAGCCGATCTCGTTGAGCGCCGTCGAGATGGTTCCGCGGATGCCGTGCCCGGTCAGTTGATCCTCGTAGCCCATTCGTTTCAAGGCCGCGTTGAGGGTGTTCTCGCTGATGCGCTTCTTGAGTTCGCTGCGGTGCGTGAGCAGATGGACCTGGGCCGGCTTCATCACACCCAACAGGTAGCGCACGATCTCGATGGCCTGCACGGACAACGGCACGATGTAGGGCGGAACGTCCTGCGGGCGCTTGCCGGCCTTGCGCATCTCGTCCTGGAGTTGTTTGACAATCTGCGGCGGGATGATCCACAGGCCACGGTCGAGATCGAACTGGTCCGGGGTCGCCAGCCGCAGCTCGCCGGTACGCACGCCGGTCAGGAACAGCAGCCGGATGCCGAGTTGGGTCTGCCAACCACGAGGGTTGTAGAGCCTGAGCTTGTGCAGGAACTCGGGAAGCTCCCGAAGATGCAGGTAGGGGTTGTGGTTCACCGGGGGCTTGGGCTCGGCCACCACGTCCAGGTCGGAGGCCGGATTGGCTTCCAGCCCCTCCACGATGACGAGGGCATAGCGGAACAACTGCCCCAGCCAGGTGCGGACCTTCTCGGCAGTGGTGAACGCCTTGCGCTCCTCGATCCTCGCCAGGACGCCCAGGAGTTGGGGCCGGCGAATGTCGTAGATCGACATCTGCTTGAGGCTGGGCAGCACGTCCTTGTTGAAGATCCGCAGGATCTGCGACAGCGTGCTGTTCCTGCCCTCCTTGATTTCCTTGCGGCGATGCTCGACCCACGCATCGAAGACGGCCTTGAAGGTGTAGTCGGCCGCAAGCTTGACCGCGTGTCGCTTCTGTTTGCGATCGGTATGGGGGTTGATGCCCTTTGCCAGAAGCGCCCGGGCTTCGTCGCGCAAGGTGCGCGCTTCGCGCAAACCGATCTCGGGGTAGTTCCCCAGGGAGATGCGCTTTTGCTTGCCGAGCCAGTAATAGCGCAAATGCCACGACTTGCCGCCGGTGGGGGCGACCACCAGGCCGAGGCCATCGGTGTCGGGGATGCTGTACGTTTTCTCGGCGGCCTTGGCTTGCCGCACGGTCAGATCAGAGAGTGTCATCATCAAGCTCCTAAGTCTTGGACTTAGGCCCGATGCTGCTTGTCATCCCGATCCAACCCCAGCAACAACCCGGAACCGGCACCACCCGCATTCTTTGGCCTTGTTTTTGGCCTCAAAAACGCTGGCTGTCAGTGGATTTCCGTGGCTTTCGCTGGAATGAAAAAAGGAGCCGAAGCTCCTCTTTTCAACGACTTACAGACGTCAGTGGAAGTCCGTAGATCATAACTTGGAGCGGGAAACGAGACTCGAACTCGCGACCTCAACCTTGGCAAGGTTGCGCTCTACCAACTGAGCTATTC
>NZ_CAUQPH010000011.1:0-57406 GCF_963519925.1 uncultured Stenotrophomonas sp.
CCCAGCGCCCTGGCCGGTGCGCGCACCTGCCCGGTACCCGCCAGCCGCTGCCACAGCGCATGCCGCTCCGCGTCGAAGCCGCCCGGGTTGCGCAGGCCACGCGGTGGTCGCAGCCGGGCCTGCAGTTGCCAGCGCGCCCCGGCCTGTACAGCATGCCGGGATGTGGGCGTGCGCACCGCGCTGCCGTCATGCCAGGAAAGCACCAGCTCGCGACCGCGCAGCCTGGCCGGCATGGCCGGGTCATCGTCCACCCGGAAGCGGAACCGGGTACTGCGCGGACCGTGCTGCGGCAGGTCCACCACCCTGCCCCGCAACATGTGCAGCGTCGCCGGCGCACCGGCAGGCAGCTGCACGTCGAGCGCGGCATGCGCCTGCACTGCGGCCCAGCCGAGGCCCACCAGCACCGCGCCACACCAGCGCCCCCGCGCCCAGCCACACCAGAGCGGCACGCCGAGCAGCAGCGCGCACCCGGCCAGCGCGGCTGGAAGCAGCCGCGGCGCGAACACCACCATGCAGATGCCGCCCAACAGCGCTGCCGCCGTGGCCTTGCCGAACAGGGGAAGTGTCATGCGCGCCGCTACGCCGGTAAAACAGCATGCTCGGTGGTGTGCCCCGCCGGGAACATCAGGCACCTGGCGTGCGTGCTGTGGGAATGCGCCGCGAACGCGACCGATGGAAAGCAAAAAAGCCGACCTGATGGCCGGCTTTCCTGTTGTGCCACTGCAGTCGCTGGGACTGGAGTGGTGGGCGGTACAGGGTTCGAACCTGTGACCCCTACCATGTCAAGGTAGTGCTCTACCGCTGAGCTAACCGCCCGTTTTTCACTGCTGCGCCGTTGCGTTTGCGTCGGTGCAGGCCGCGTATATTACGGACGTCCTGCGTGAAGAGCAACACTTTTGTGAAGGTATTTCGCAGCGTGCCGTTCAGCCGAGGCTGAGCTCCTTCAACTGGCGGATCTGGTCGCGCACACGCGCCGCATCCTCGAACGCCAGATCGCGTGCGTGCTGGTACATCTGCTGCTCCAGCGCCTGCAGCCGCTTGGCGATCTGCGCTGGTTCCAGGCTGCGGTAATCCACCGCCTCTTCGGCCACCTTGCCACCCCGGCCCTTGCCCTTGCCGCGTGCTTCCTTTTCCGCCGCTTCCGAACGCGCGCCTTCCAGCACGTCCACGATCGGGCGCAGTACCGACTTGGGCACGATGCCGTGCGTCTCGTTGTATTCCACCTGCTTGGCGCGACGCCGGTCGGTTTCCTCGATGGCCGCCTGCATCGAGCGGGTGATCTTGTCCGCGTACAGGATCGCCTTGCCGCGCAGGTTGCGTGCAGCGCGGCCGATGGTCTGGATCAGCGAGCCGGTGGAACGCAGGAAGCCTTCCTTGTCTGCATCGAGGATGGCCACTAGCGACACTTCCGGCATGTCCAGGCCTTCGCGCAGCAGGTTGATGCCGACCAGCACGTCGAACTTGCCCAGGCGCAGGTCGCGGATGATCTCCACGCGTTCGACGGTATCGATGTCCGAATGCAGGTAGCGCACGCGGATGCCGTGTTCGGTGAGGTATTCGGTGAGGTTCTCGGCCATGCGCTTGGTCAGCGTGGTGACCAGCACGCGGTCGCCCAGCTTGATGCGCTCGTTGACTTCGCTCATCAGGTCGTCGACCTGGGTGCCCACCGGGCGGATCTCCACCACCGGGTCGATCAGGCCGGTCGGGCGCACCACCAGCTCGGTGATCTCGTCGCCGGCCTCGCGCAGTTCATATGGCCCCGGCGTGGCCGAGACATAGATGCTGCGCGGGCAGCGCGCTTCCCACTCTTCGAACCGCAACGGGCGGTTGTCCAGTGCAGACGGCAGGCGGAACCCGAACTCGACCAGGGTTTCCTTGCGCGAGCGGTCGCCCTTGTACATCGCGCCGATCTGCGGAATGGTCACGTGCGACTCGTCGATCACCAGCAGCGCGTCCGGCGGCAGGTAGTCGAACAGGGTCGGCGGCGGCTCGCCGGCGGCCTTGCCGGTGAGATGGCGCGAATAGTTTTCGATGCCGTTGCAGAAGCCGACCTCGGCCATCATCTCCAGGTCGAACTGGGTGCGCTGGGCCAGGCGCTGCGCTTCCACCAGTTTGTTCTGCTCGTACAGCTGCTCCAGCCGCACCTTGAGTTCGGCCTTGATCGTGTCCACCGCCGACAGCACGCGTTCGCGGGTGGTGGCGTAATGGGTCTTGGGGTACACCGTATAGCGCTGCAGCCGGCGCAGGCTTTCGCCGGTGAGCGGGTCGAACATGCTGATCTGTTCCACTTCGCCATCGAACAGCTCGATGCGCACTGCTTCGCTGTCCGACTCGGCCGGGAAGATGTCGATCACCTCGCCGCGCACGCGGAAGGTGCCGCGGTGCAGCTCGTACTCGTTGCGGGTGTACTGCAGCTGGGTGAGGTGGTTGATCAGGTCGCGCTGGTCGATGCGCTCGCCGGTGGACAGGATCAGGCGCAGCGACAGGTAGTCCTCGGGCGCGCCCAGGCCGTAGATCGCCGACACCGTGGCCACCACGATCGCGTCGGGGCGCGACAGCAGGGTCTTGGTCGCCGCCAGCCGCATCTGCTCGATGTGCTCGTTGATCGAACTGTCCTTCTCGATGAAGGTGTCCGACGACGGCACGTAGGCTTCCGGCTGGTAGTAATCGTAGTAACTGACGAAGTACTCCACCGCGTTGTGCGGGAAGAACGCCTTGAATTCACCGTACAGCTGCGCGGCCAGGGTCTTGTTCGGCGCCATCACCAGGGTCGGCTTCTGCACCTGCTGGATTACGTTCGCGATCGTGTAGGTCTTGCCCGAGCCGGTGACGCCGAGCAGCGTCTGCTTGGCGATGCCGGCCTCGAAGTTGGCCGTCAGCTTCTCGATCGCCGCCGGCTGGTCGCCCGCCGGGAAGTACGGAGATACAAGTTCGAAGCGATCGCTCATGGTGCCGCCATAGACCGGGCCTTTCATTATACCGGGGGCTTGGGTGACGGCCGGCTGAGGGGCAGCCCCACACGCCAGGACGGTGATCGCCGATGGGCGTCGGCGGCGGCAGGGAACAGGGTAGACGCTCCCGCAACCGGAGCCCGCCATGCCGCCCCCGCGACGCCACTCACGCCGCCTGCGCGGCATGACCCTGCTGGAGCTGAGCGTGACCCTGGCCATCGCCGCCCTGCTCTGCCTGCTCGCCCTGCCCTCGTTCAGCGACGCGCTGGGCCGGTGGCGCGCCGACATGCTGCGCATGCAGCTGGTGTCGGTGGTGAACAGCGCGCGCAGCACCGCCATTACCCGCCATGCGCCGGTGGCGGTGTGCCCCAGCGACGACGGCACGCGCTGCGGCAGCGACTGGAGCCGCGGCTGGCTGATACTCCTCGACCCGGCCACGGGCGCGGACCTGGCCACGCCGGAACGCGTCCTGCAGTTCCGCGCAGGCTACGACGATCATGGCCTGCGCGCGACCAGCAGCCGGGCACGGCAACGCCTGCGCTTCCAGGGCGACGGGCGCAGCAGCGGCAGCCCGTTGACGGTGGACATCTGCGCGGGTGGACGGCTGCACGGCCAGGTGGTGGTGAACAACGTGGGGCGCACGCGCTCGACGCGGGTGCGCGTGCCCATCGACTGCCCGCGCTGAACCCTAAAACGACAAAAGCCGCGATTGCTCGCGGCTTCTGCTGGAACTGGCGCCCGAAGTTGGACTCGAACCAACGACCCCCTGATTAACAGTCAAGTGCTCTAACCGGCTGAGCTATTCGGGCGGGAGGCGCATTGTAAGGAGCGCACACCTGCCTTGCAAGCCCCGCGCCGGGGCAAACGCATCACCAGCACTCTGACAACGTGGCGCCAGCGGTCTTTACGTTGGCCTGGTTCACCGACAGGTCCTTGCACTTGTCCTGGGACTGCGCAGTACCGGCTGTGGCGGTCAGCGTGAACGTGCGCGCGGTAGTGGCCATGCTGAGGGTGTAGGCCGCCGTCCCCCCTTCGCGCGGCGACTGGATGGTGGTCGCCCCATTCGGGAACCGATATCCCACATAAGTGTTGTTGACCGTATGGAAGCGCTCTGCGGAAGCAGCGTATTCCACAAGGTCCGCCTTCGCCTGCGCACGGCGCGACTTGCGAACATGATCGGCGTAACTGGGGACCGCGATGGCAGCGAGGATGGCGATGACCGCCACCACGATCATCAGTTCGATCAGAGTGAAGCCGCGGGCACGGCTTCGTGAAACATTGGACAGGGCTGCTTTCATCACTTGATCTGCCTCCAGGACTGACGGCCACACGGGTACGGCAGGTACATCGGGGGTGCCCCGGCCACGCTGACCTGCATCATGCAGGCCGTGCCCGGGGGTGTCGGCGGCGGGTTGGTGCCCGACTTTTCCGGAGCCGCCAGGCGCGGCACCACCGCGGTGGTGACGTCGCGGACGGGTGCGTTCCCGCCCGTGCTGAGCGGCAGCGCGGCCGTACCCGCGGCCGGCGACGTGCCATCCGGCGTGCCCACCCGCACCTGCGATAGGCCGGCAGCACCGGTCGCCGCGTTCAGACCGAACAGCCAGTTCGAACCGTCGACGGTACAGCCACCACTCTGGCCGATCTTGGGCACGTAGGTGGGCATGAACACCACGCCCGCGCTCACCGCTGGACTGGCCACGAAACGCTCACCGGCTGGCAGGATCACGGTCCATCCCGCATTGTCGGCCGGTATGGCCCCCATGGTGATGGAGCGCGCGTCTGCGCCACCACTCACGGTGATAGGACGCAGGTTTGCCGAAGTGAGGGTGACCGTCGGCGCCTTGCCACTGGTGTCGTTGACGCCATACAGGCCCTGGATGCTGCGGTCGATGCCGTCCTCGACGTAGGAGAAGCTACCCGTGCCGAAGAACAGCATCACGCCGCCAGCGGCGCCCGACGTCGCGGTGATCCCGCCCATGATCGGCTGGCGATAGGTCAGCTTGTCGGTATCCACGCTGGTGTTGGTGGTGAACACCGGCACCTTGGGCGCGGTGGTGCTGCCCAGATCAAACTTCCAGATCGCCCCCTTCTGGTCCGCTGCGTAGACGGTGTCAGCCAACCCGTCTCGCCCGCTGTCTTTCAGGTCCGTACCCTTCCAGCGGTCGACAACGACGATGTTGGTCAACCCGTTGCGTCCCGCCGGCAGGTTGGTACCCGTCTCTTCCACCACATAGGTGGTGACCTTCGGCTTACGGCCAGCCACCATGTCGACCACGAAAAGTGCCGCCTTGCCGTTCTTGCTTTCCACACCGTTGCCGAAAATGGCCCGGAACCCCGTCCCGCTCGACGTCTTGACCGGCACGATCACCGGCTTGCCGAGAACGTGGCCGATGTTGTTACGGACCACCTCATCGAGCTGACCGTCGAAATCATTGATTTCCCAGAGCAGGCTGGAAGTGCCACCAAATTCCGTGGGATCGGTCACATCAAGCGCGAACACACTGCGGCCGCCAGCCCCGGAGGTGCCGACCAGCGCCGTCTTCCAGCCGGTGCCATCGTGGATGTCGCCCACCACGACGGGACCGTCCACGAAGTAGCGGTGCTGGAACGCTGTATTTTCCTGGGCCGTGGAATCGTAGGGAACCAGCAGGTTGCCCATGTGGCCGAGCGCCGTGGACGGCACATAGCCGAACACTTCCCTGCCACCGCTGGCATCCTGGGTGCCGTCAGCCCGCATGCCGCCATCGAAGGCATGCAGCATGCCGTCATTGGCGCCGGCATACACCATGTAGCGGCGGTCGTTTCGCTTGGCGGTCAGGTAATTGACGTAGGCGGAGCCGATGGTGGGCAGGTTGCGGTAGCCGTAATCGTCCGTGGGCGAACTCAACACCGGCGTGGAGTTGATGATGTCGCCGAGCACGGTCGTGCGGTCGCGCAGCTTGCCACGGTTGCGCACTTCGTTGGTGGTATCGCCAAGGAGATAATCCACCGCGGTCGCGTTGTTGTCCTCGGTCAACGTCTTGATGTTGCTGCATTGCAGCATGCCGGCGTACAGATTGGCCGGCTTGCTGCAGAGGTCGGCCAGGCTGACATTGGTGGAGTTGAACCGCTGCAGTGCACCGTCCCTCCACAACCATACCTTGCGCGCGCCCGATGCCGGCATCCGTTCCGATGCCTCCCAAGCCGCCTCGGACACGATGCCGCGCGTCGTCGGATCCACGCTCAATTTGAAGGCCGTCAGCTTGCTGTACCAGTCCGTACCATTGTTCGTCGCTTCGTAGAACGGCTCTACCGCCAGAGACCCCGTACCAACGCGTGCGCCAGTGAGCGAGCGGGTACCCGACGGCGTTGCGCCCTTGGAAACATTGCTGATGATGCGGCGCATGGCTGCGGTGATGTCCGACGCCCTGGTCGCATTCACCATTTCGCCATGCGTGTAAAGCACCGCCTCCCAGAGCTCATCTACTGCGCCCGGCGCGTTGTCGACCGTGCTGGTACCGAAGCGGGGCGGTGTATCGTAGGGATTGGGCGAAAGGATCCACGGCCTCGTCGCGTCCGGCAGATAGGTAACGCCGAACTGCTCACCCAGCGTACCCAAGGTGACGCCGTAGAAATTCATGTGCAGATTGGTCTTGCAATCGAGCTTGCCGTCCGGACACTCCTTCGGGATCGGAACGGAATTGGACTCCATGCTTGGAACCAGGGAGTTGTCGTAGTACTGGGCGATGCCGTCCTTCATCCGGATGGCGTTGCCGGTTTCATTGATGAAACCGTCGGTGAACAGCATGCCGGCGTTCTTCTGGCAGGACAGCAGCACGGGCGGATTCGGGTCACTCGCGCTCTTGACACGCTTGAACTGGCTGCCCAGGTAAGCCGCCGCCGACCGGTTGGGCGTGCTCGAACCGGCACGCATGTCCCTGGTGATATCGGCAATCAACGCGATCTTCTGCTCGGGAGTGCCGAGGTCGTACATGGTCGCGGTGCGGCGATTGTTGATGCGGAACCAGCCGACACGCAGGTTGGTGGGTTCATGCAGCGCATTGGTGGCCGCACCGATCAATGCCTCGCGGCGGGTACGGTAGAAGCTGAACCAGTTGGCGAAATTCCCCATCGCCAGGTTGTAGTTGGTTACGTCGTTGTTGAAATTCGCGAGCGTGATCTCGTACTTGTACAGCGTGCCAGGCCGGCCGCCGACCGGATTGGTCACTGCCACGGGCGTCGCGGTATAGCCATAACTGGCCGGCATCTGGGTCTCGAGATAGAACGTGGCCGGGTAATAGCCCACGTTGGTATCGCAGTCGGCCGTCACGGTGATCGCACGGGTGACGCGGACGAAATTCGCCGGCGTTGACTTGCCGTCGGCGTAAAGGTCCGATGTGTTGTCGTTGCCGCCCCCACACGTCTTGGGCCGGATCAGCGTATCAACCGGGATCACCATGTTGCGGGTGAACCGGAAACGCATGTTGTCTTCCGTACTCAGGTCCATGACCGTGAGGTTCTTGGTCAGGTTCACCTTGTTGTTGGCGCCGGGTGGACGCGGGTCCACCGGTGCGGCCAACGGATCGATGCTCATGTAACTGGGCTTGGCTTCATCGCCGGTCTTCCAGTCCGGATAGATTTCACGCGGATCGAAATACGCCGGGTTGACGTCCGGCGAGCGGGCGAAGCCGAACGCGTCCAGCGGGGGAATCGCCAGGTTCGAGTCGCCGCGACCATAGTTCGGCGTCACATAGTGGTAGTTCGTACCCGTGCCGTCGCTGTAGCCGTACGGCCTGGATCCATTGAAGAAGCCCACCGCATTGTTCGGCGTACGCACCCAGCGGAAAACACCATCGCGCGTGTTGTTCTGTACTTCCCAGAGCATCGAGCCCGAGTCATCCAGCGCCATCAGGAATGCCGGCGGGGCGGAGGCCTGGATGTTGAGGGGCTGCTGGGACAGGATGCCCTGCCCCTGTCGGGCCAACAGGCTGTACGTCAGCCAGCCGCCAGCGACGACGACGCCGATGGACGCTGCGGTGAACCACTTTTTCTTCTGCGAAGCCATGGCCCGCGCCCTCAAAGTTTGAATACGGTATCGATCACGACGGCCGATGACACGGCCGCGGGATCGTCGGTCGAAAAACCGGTGATCTGGTAGATCGGCGTCGTTTCGTCCAGTGCTTCGCCCATGTCCAACGCGGCCTCGCCGACGATGCACTTGTCGATCTGGCGTACGTTGACCCTGGAGGTCGAGCCGGCCGGCACCTCGCCCGCCCATTTGACAGGGTCGTAGCCGTCGTCGCAGATGCGATTGATGTCGCCTTCCGCAACCAGCGCGCCGTCGGCCGCAGCATTGCGGTTGGCGATGTTCTCCACCGAGCGCTCGGCATTGCGCACCACGCCTTCGCTGTTCTGGAAGGCGCGGTTCGCGGCACGGTAGTTGGACGCCATCTTTTCCTGCATGCCCGCCACCTGCATGCCGGCGATGCCGAGCAGGGCGAGCAGGATCAGCATGATCAGCGCGACATACAGTACTGCGCCACGTTGTCCGTACGGGCCCTTGGGGGTGCGCGGAGGTTTCACGGAGATTGCCATGTCAGTTCCCGAACAGTCTGTTGCGCAGGGCGACGGAGACTTCATAGGCCGAACGGTAACGTCCGTCGTTGTTTGCGGCGGGAGCGAATTCCACGCCCAGCACCGAGGGCCGGTTGACCGCGTCGATCGAGGACGAGCGGTCAGGGCTGACCGCCAGCAGGCCGACCTTGACCTGACCCACGCGCAGCCACTGGCCCGCGCCGGCCGCGTCCGTGGCGGTGGTCACGCCACTGGCCACGGCGGCCTGGGTCACACTGCCCACCGGCGGCGTGGCCAGCCCGATCACTGGCGTGGAGTCCAGACCGAACATCAGTTGCAGGTTTTCAATACCCTCGACCACCTCTTCATTGGTGGAGTACGCGCCGCTGGAATCGGCGCGTGCGCGGCGCAGGCCGTTCACGCCCGTGGTCGCATTGCGGCCGATGTAGTAGACCAGCGATTCCGCGCGATACAGCATGGTCTGCCCGGTCGGCTGGGTGGTGTAACGGGTCAGGTCGACACCAGTCGCCTTCACTTGGTTGCCCGACAGCGCGCCCGCGAATATGTCCGCATGACCGCAGTCGGCGATGCCGAACAGGGTGGGAGTACCCACGCCGTCCTTGGTCATGCGGGTGATGCGGTCGGCGTCGCCGGTGACGGTGGAGGCACCGCCGGCCAGCGAGATCTGGTTGACCGGCACTCCCTCTGCGCCCAGGAATCGCAGCACCAGCACGTCGCTGCCGCCCGCCGGTGCCGGGTTGAGTCCGCTGATGCTGGCCGGCAACCCGGACGGGGCGGTCCAGGCCGCCCCCAGGGTCAACACGCCACCGGGTGCGGTGTTCGGTGCCTCATAGCCCTGGATCGACACACGGAAATCCAGTGGCGATCCGCTGCCCACGCCGGCAACGAGATGATTGACCGGGTCGCCAAGGTTCTTGACCACGTGCGCCTGGTCGTTCACGCAGCCCATGTGCCCGGCCATGCGCAGATCACGCTCCAGGAACTCGGTTGCGAACCGCGCGTTTTCCTGCACGCGCGACGCACCCTCCGAGAGCCGTGAGGCGGTCTGAGAGGCGGCGAAGACCTGGATGACCCCCAGCATGATGATCATGCCGATCACCAGCGCGATCATCATTTCCACCAGCGACACGCCGGCCATCGCCCAAGGGCGGGGTGCGGAGCGGGTCATAGTTCGGTCGCCAGTTCAAAGGTGGTGGCTTGGTCGGGATTCTGCGGATCCCAACGCTGGTCGCCCCAGGTGATGGCGACCCTGGCGACGCCGCCAGCAACGGTCACCTGCGCACCGGCATCACTGCCGAGCGCCCGCACGACCTGGCACTGCCAGAGCGTGACCTTGTCCGGGAGCGCTATCGTACCGGCCCCAGGCGCGCAGACGTTCTGCACCGCCTTGCTACCCGGGGCGAAACTGGCCGTGGAGTACCAACTGGACTGGAAGCGATTGGAGCGCATCTGCTCGATCAGGTCGTAAGCCAGGTTGGTCGCCTGGGTCCGATGGTTGGCGCTCTGCACGAAACGTACGTTCATGGTCTGCATGAGAGCGAACCCCAACAGGCCGAAGCCGAGCACGAGTACGGCGATCAGCACCTCAAGCAGGCTGAAGCCCTGCTGCCGGCCGGGAGATTGGAAGGGTTTCACGAACAGGTCTCCTTGGTGCTGCGCAGCTGGCCGGACGCATTGACGATGAGGGTGCGCTGCTGCTGCGCACCGGCACTGCAGGTAGCCGCGCGGATGCGTAGCTGCTGGTCATCGCTGTGACGCCGACGGCCGCGGGCGTCGAAGGCGATTACGTCGGCGGGTCCGGTCACGGTCAGCGAGGTCTTGAAGTCGTTGAATCGCAGGATGGTGCCGTCGCTCGGCGACCCGTCGCCGTTCGGGTCGCTGAAGGCGGCGATGCCCTGGGCCCAGCTGCCGTCGCACGAGGTGCCCGTGCTGCTGCCACAGACCACGCCCCCCTGGCCACTACGGATGGCCTCGCTGCGGGCCAGGTTGACCATTCCGAGGACCGCGTTGTTCGCCGTGGCGACACGATTGTTGCGCAGCGTGGATTCGAAGCTGGGGAACGCGATCGCAGCCAGGATGGCGACGACAGCGATCGTGACCATCAGCTCGATCAGGGTGAAGCCCTTGGTGAAACGCATGTGCATGGAACGCTCCCCAGCGTGATGACAGGACAATGGACGCCCGGCCGCCTGGCGGCAAGCGACAGCAGGACGAACGGTCGTCCGAAGGCGACGGGCGTCAAACCGTTGACACCCCCGCGGTCAGCGGACCGGGCGGACTCCCCGTCCGCCCGGCCCGTTCAGGTCAGGCCAGCACCCGGTAGCAGGGCTGGTATTCGCCGGAGATCTTCATCCGGCGCTGCTCGACGAAGGCGCGCAGCAGCTCGTCCAGGGCCAGCATCATGTCGGCGTCGCCGTGGATCTCGAACGGACCGAACTGCTCGATGCGGCGCATGCCGTCTTCCTTCACGTTGCCGGCAACGATGCCCGAGAACGCACGGCGCAGGTCGGCGGCGAGCGCATGCGGCGGCCGGCCGTGGTGCAGGTCGAGCGCGGCCATGGCTTCATGGGTCGGCACGAACGGCTGCTGGTACTCCCACGGGATCTCGATCGACCAGTTGAAGAAGAACGAGTCCTTCTGCGCCAGGCGGTGCTCGCGCACGCGCTTGATGCCGGCCGACATCTGCCGGGCCACGGCCACCGGGTCGCCGATGATGATCTGGTAGCGCTCGGCGGCGGCATCGCCCAGGGTCAGGCGGATGAAGCGGTCGATCTGCTCGAAGTACGGCGCGGCCACGGTCGGACCGGTCAGGATCAGCGGGAACGGCAGGTCCTTGTTTTCCTCGCGCAGCAGGATGCCGAGCAGGTACAGGATTTCCTCGGCGGTGCCGACGCCGCCGGCGAACACGATGATGCCGTGGCCGATGCGCACGAACGCTTCGAGGCGCTTCTCGATGTCCGGCATGATCACCAGGTGGTTCACGATCGGGTTCGGCGACTCGGCGGCGATGATGCCCGGCTCGGTCAGGCCGATGTAGCGCGTGGTGTGCTTGCGCTGCTTGGCATGGGCGATGGTGGCGCCCTTCATCGGGCCCTTCATCGCGCCCGGGCCGCAGCCGGTGCAGATGTCCAGCCCGCGCAGGCCCAGCTCGTAGCCGACCTGCTTGGTGTACAGGTACTCATCGCGGCCGATCGAATGGCCGCCCCAGCACACCACCAGGTTCGGGTCGCCCGGGTTGAGGATGCGCGCGTTGCGCAGCAGCCCGAACACCGCGTTGGTAATGCCGTCGGAGGATTCCAGTTCGGCCGCGTAGGCCGGACCCATTTCGATGGCCATGTAGGCCAGGTCGCGGACCACGGCGAACAGCAGCTCGGCCACGCCGCGGATGATCTCGCCATCCACGAACGCCATCGCCGGTGCGTTGACCAGGTCGATGCGCACGCCGCGGTCCTGCTGGGCGACCTGGATGTCGAAATCCGGGTACAGGTCGCGCGCCGCACGCGGATCGTCGGAGGCACTGCCACTGGTCAGCACGGCCAGCGCGCACCGGCGCAGCAGTTCGTGCATGCCGCCGCCGGAGGCGTCGCGCAGGCGCGCCACTTCAGCGCGGGACAGCACATCCAGCCCACCGCGCGGGTAGATCCGCGCGTCCTGCACCGGCAGCGTGCGCGCCGGTTTTTCAGTAATCGTCATTTCCATTCTTTTCGCTTCCTCAAGGTTGCCGACTGTACCGCTGCCCCCTTTAAAAGCAAAACGGCCGGGAAACCCGACCGTTGGATGTAATTCGAGCCCGGCGGCGCCTGGGGGCTGCCGTAAGTGCGCGTTTTTCGCGCAACCGTAAGAGCATACGCTGATCCAATGATGCAGACAAGCGCCCTCGCCTGCCGCCGGCGTGCCGCACACAGCAGAACGGCCGGGTTTCCCCGGCCGTTCCTTGTTACCACTTCACTACGTCAGCTCATCAGAACTGGTAGCGGAAGCCCAGCTGCACCGACCACTGCGACACACCGACGTCGAAGCCGTCTGCGTCGTTGTTGGCCACTACCGGCTCATCCGCGCCGCGGAAGTTGTACACGTACTTGCCGTCCTTGATGCCCTGCAGGGTGGCCACACGCGCATCGGCGAAGAAGCCGTAGTCGTAGATGTTGCCCCAGTCCTTGTTGATCATGTTGCCGACGTTCTGGATATCCAGCCAGATCTCCGACTTGTGACCCTTCATGAAGCCCGGCAGTTCCTGGCTGATGCGCAGGTCGAAGGTGTTGATCCAGCCGGTACGGAACTGGTTGGCCGGGGCGTAGCTGCCCGCGTACTTGGCCAGCTGCGGGTTGTTGGCCAGCCACTCGTTGAACGAGGCTTCCATCGCCGCATCCGGGGTGAAGGTGCTGCCTACCAGGTTGCCGAACAGCACGTCGCCCGGGCCCGCCGGCACGTAGAACAGGTCGTTCGCGATGCGGTTGTCGCCGTTGGCGTCGTTGACGTAGACGTAGCTGTACGGACGGCCGCTGCGGCCTTCGTAGACCAGGCCGACGCGGGTTTCGTAGTCACCGAAGAACTTGTGCTTCCAGTTCAGCGCACCCGACAGGCGGTCGCGGATCTGGTAGCGCGAGGTGTTCTCGATCTCGTCATTGGCGTTGAAGGCGTACTGGTAACCCCAGCCCGAGCTGGCGGTGGAACTGGTCAGCGAGCCGACTTCGGTGGCATCGGTATAGGTGTAGCCGATGTTCCACGACCAGTCACTGGCGGCATCCCACGGCTTGGCCAGAGAGACCGTGAACTGCGAGGTGCGACCCTTGTCGGTGTTCGCGATCTCGTAGACAGAATCGTAGGCGCGGTTGCGACCGGCGCGGTTGTTCCCGGTAGTCCAGGCCGTACCGGTGCTGGCAGTGGAGTAGTACATGTCACGACCGTCCGGACCCTGGTACTGCACCGGACCCAGGTTCAGGTTCTTGTAGTACAGGGCATCCTTGACCTTGGTGACCAGCAGCTCGGCCGAGGCCACGATGCCGTACCACGGGGTCTCGTGATCGAAGGCCAGGTTGGCCTTGTACACCGACGGCATGTTGAAGTCGCTGCCGACGAAGTTGACGTTCTGCAGGTTCGAGCCCGGCGTGGTGGGAACCGGCTGGCCGTCCTTGCTCGGGTTGAACGGCAGCGCCGGGTTGTAGCCGCCGGTGTAGGCGTAGACCGAATTATTGAAGCCGGTCGCCGAGTAGCTGTTGCTCAGCCACACCTGCGGGGCATCACCCTGGAACAGGCCCACGCCGCCGCGCAGCTGGGTCTGGCGATCGGTGTCGAAGGTGTAGTTGAAGCCGACGCGCGGCTGGATCAGGAACGTGTTGCTCAGCACTTCGCTGTTGTCGAGGCCGAAGAACTGCGACGCTGCGGCGTTGTAAGCCGGGGCCGGACTGGTGTCGGCGCGGTCGGCACGCACGCCCATGGTCAGGGTCAGGTTGTTGTTGACGTACCAGGTGTCCTGCACGAACAGGGCCAGGTTGCTGAACTTGTAGTCCGCCGGAATCGAGCCCGGGGTGCGTTCCGGGTTGTAGTTGTAGGTGCTCCAGCGGCCGGCAGCGAAGTTGTCCAGGCCATAGAAGCCGTACGCGCCCCACGAGTTGGCGCCGAAGTAATTGTAGATGTCGTTGGTGTCGTAGGAGGCACCGAACTTGACGTCGTGGTCACCCAGGGTCCAGGTAGCGGCGGCGTAGTAGTTCCACGCCTTGGTCTCCAGGATGTTGTTCTGCGAGTTGACTTCGGTACCCAGGTACAGCGAGTCGCCGCCCGGCGCGGTCGGGGTGCCGCCGAAGTAGATGCGGATGCTCGGCGCGTCGGTCGGCACGTTGCGGATGGCCGAGTACTCGCGGTACGAGGCCTTCAGCTCGGTCGAGAAGTTCGGCGACCAGTCGCTGAACAGCTGGGCGACATAGCTTTCGTTGGTCTTGTCGTGCTGGTACCAGTACGAGCTCAGCGAGGCCGAGCTGGTGGTCATGCCGTTGATGCGCAGCTTGCTCTGGTCGATCTTGCTGTAACGGATGTTGGCACGGTGGTCGTCGCTGATGTTCCAGTCCAGCTTCAGCGCGTACTCTTCCATCTCGGTGTCGCCGTTGCTTTCCAGGCCACCGGCGGCGATGCCGTAGCTCTGCGCGATCTGCTGAGCACGGGTCACGTCGGCCAGGGTGATCTGCGCGTTGGCCTTGCCCAGCGCGGTGCCGCTCAGGTCGGCGCCCGGGGCGGCCTGCTTGAACTTTTCATAGTTGGCGAAGAAGAACAGCTTGTCCTTCAGGATCGGGCCGCCCACGGTCATGCCGTAGGTTTCTTCCTTGGTGAAACCCTTGAACGGCTGGCCTTCCGGGTTGTCGCCGAACCAGTCGCCGTCACGGTAGGTGCCGTAGACCGAGCCATGGAATTCGTTGGTACCGGACTTGGTCACCGCGTTGACGGTGGCACCGGCGGCGGCAGCGATGCTGACGTCGTAGTTGGACAGGTTGATGTCCAGCGCTTCGATGGCTTCCATCGCGACCGGCTGGCGACGGGTCGGCATGTTGTTGCCTTCCAGGCCGAAGGTGTCGCTGGCGGAGACGCCGTCGATGTTGATCGAGTTGAAGCGCGGGTTCTGGCCACCGGCCGAGATCGAGCCCGAGGCGCGGTCGATGAAGGTCACGCGCGGGTCAAGACGCATCAGGTCCTGGATGTTGCCGCCGATCGACGGGGCCGTCTCGATCTGCTGCTGGCTGATGTTGGTGCCCGAGCCCATCTTGGTCGAGCTGAACACTTCCGAGCCACCGGCCACGGCGACGACCTGGACAGCGTCCAGGTTGGTCGCGGCGACGTCGCCGGTCAGGGCGGCGTTGACGGTACCGGTCTGGTTCACGCCCAGGTACACGCCTTCTTCGGTCTTGGTGCCTTCACCGGACTTGGTGATGGTGATCGTGTACGGACCACCCACGCGCAGGCCGCGTGCGTTGTAACGACCCGCAGCATCGGTCATGGCGCGGCTGACGGTGCCCGACTCGGTGTGCGTGATGGTGACTTCGGCGCCAGCAACAGGCTGGCCAGTGGCAGACATGACCTGGCCGCCAACACCGGCAGAGGTGCTCTGGGCGAAGGCGGGGGCGGCAGCAAGTACTGCCATGAGGCCAAGGGTGAGCTTGGACATCCGGAGACAGCGTGGGTCGATCATTGGGAGTAGCCTCGATGCGAGTTGGCGATGGCGGAAAAAAAAACGCGCCCAAGCAGCCGTTCAGCGGCTGTATGGACTTTTATCTGGGTTCCCTTGCCGCAGGCTGGTTTCAGCCGCAACGGTTAACACTAGATTAACACAATAAGCCCGTTATATGACGATTTGGCGACAAAACACACGCCATCACAACGCGTTCGTGACGCCATCTTCACATCTGGCTGAATTGGGCCAACAGGCAGGGGTTTCACCGTTCAGGTGATCAACAAGGTCCATGGCGCCCGGATGGGACCGCAAAGAGTGCAGATCCACTATTGCCGCCGGGTTACGCCAGGTGCTGGACCTGGCCGCGGTGCGCGATCCCGGCCGCCGACAGCAGCTGGACGGCCGCCGCAGCGGCGAGCGTCGGCTCACGGGCACTGCCGTCCTCGTCCAGCGAAAACGCACGCGCCCGCAGCGCAGTGCGCATCGGGCCGGGCTGCAACCCGCTGACCCGCACCGGGCTGCGGGCCAGTTCGTCGTGCAGGGAGGCGATCAGCCCACGCAGGCCATGCTGGGCCGCCCCATAGCCGCCCCAGAAGGCCCGCCCTACCCGCTCGGGATCGTCCACGGTGAACACCAGTGCGGCATCCTCGCGCTGGCGCAGCAGCGGCAGGCAGGCCTGGGCCAGCCAGGCCGGCGCGGTCAGGTTGACATGCACGGCCCGGGCGAACGCGGCCGGGTCGGCATGTTCGAACGGGGTCAGGCCGGCAAAATCGGCCGCGCAGTACAGCACGCCGTCCAGCCGGCCGAGCTCGGACTGCAGCCGCTCGGCCAGGGTGGCGTAATCGTCCGGGGTAGCCCCTTCCAGGTCCAGCGGGTACAGCAGCGGCTCGGGACCTGCGGCCTCGACCGCGGCATACACGCGGTCGAGGCGGCGCGGTTTGCGCCCCAGCAGCACCACGGTGGCCCCTGCCTGGGCGCAGGCCACGGCAGCGGCGCTGCCGAAGCCGCCGCCGGCCCCGGCGATGAGAATGACGCGGTCGGCCAGCGACCCGGTCCCGACCCCGATGGACGGGACCGCGTTCATGGCTGCGAGGCCTCTTCGACGATGCGCTTGAGTTCGCCGGACTCGAACAGCTCCAGCACGATGTCGCAGCCGCCGATCAGCTCGCCGTTGATGAACAGCTGCGGGAAGGTGGGCAGGTTGGAGAAGCGCGGCAGGTTGGCGCGGATCTCCGGCTCTTCGAGCACGTTCACGGTGCGCAGCGCGACCGCGCCAGCGGCCATCAGTGCCTGCACGGCGCGGCTGGAAAAGCCGCACATGGGATACTGCGGGGTGCCCTTCATGAACAACACGAGGGGATAACGCTCCACTTCGGCCTGGATCTGCTGCATCACCGCCACCACACTCTCCCTGCGCAACGGGGCACCCCACCTCGGCGGTCGGATAGACTCCCTGTACGTTCATTGTAATCCTACTGGCCCCGCCGCGACCCATGCCCTTCGAACTGCCCCGCCTGCCCTACGACCGTACCGCCCTGCAGCCGCACCTGTCGGCCACCAGCCTGGACCTGCACCACGGCCACCACCGCGCCTGCATCGATACGGTGAACGCGCGCATCGAGGGCACCGAGCTGGCCGAGCTGGCGCTGGAGGAGGTCGTGCGCCACAGCCAGGGCAGCCTGTTCGACGCCGCCGCCCAGGCCTGGAACCTCGCGTTCTACCGGCAATGCCTGGGCCCGCGCGCGGGCGGCGATCCGCAGGGGCGGCTCGGCGAACGGGTCAGCCGCCATTTCGGCGATGCCAGGCGCCTGCGTGAAGAGTTCGACCGGGCCGCGCTGGGGCTGTTCGGCTCGGGCTGGGTCTGGCTGGTGCAGCACCCGTCCGGGGCGCTGGCGATCCAGGTCACGCGCAACGCCGGCACACCCCTGACCGGCGACAGCACGCCCCTGCTGGCCTGCGATGTGTGGGAGCACGCGTATTACACTGACTACCAGAACGACCGCGGGCGTTACCTCGAGGCGTTCTGGAAGCTGGTCAACTGGGACTTCGTCGCCAGCCAGCTGCGCGATTGAAGCGAGTAACGACCAACGGTCGTTACCTACCGGAATGTCGCAAGGTAGGTCACGACCGTTGGTCGTGACCTCAGGCGTCGCGAAGCGACGCTGCCGCGGGGGCGACCTGCGCAGCGCGATCCAGCTGCGCCCCCACTGCATCGAGCGCAGCGGCCAACGCAGCGGCATCGTCCTCGCGCAGGGTGGCGTGGCCTACCTTGCGACCCTCGCGCGATTCCTTGCCGTAGTCGTGCCAATGGCCGCCGGGCTGCGCCAGCACGGCCTCGGCATCGGGCATCTCGCCGATCCAGTTGAGCATGCAGGCATGCCCGAGCATGCGCGTATCGCCCAGCGGCAGGCCGAGCACCGCACGCAGGTGGTTTTCGAACTGCGAGGTTTCGCTGCCTTCGATGGTCCAATGCCCCGAGTTGTGCACACGCGGCGCCATTTCGTTGGCCAGCAGCTCGTCGCCGCGGCAGAACAGTTCCAGCGCGAACACGCCCACATAGTCCAGCCGCTCGGCCAGGGTCTGCGCGTAGCCGATGGCCGCCTCGTACTGCGCCGGCGCCAACCGGGCCGGCGCGACGCTGGCCGAGAGCACGCCATCGACGTGCCAGTTGCCGGTCACCGGCCAGGCGCGGAACTCACCGTCGATGCCGCGCACCGCGACCACGCTGACTTCGCGCTCGAACGCGACGAAGCCTTCCAGGATCAGGCCGGTGCGCTCGACCTGCGCGCCCAGCGCCGCCCAGGCTGCGTCGATGTCGGCGGCCGTGCGCAGGCGGAACTGGCCCTTGCCGTCGTAGCCGAAACGGCGGGTCTTGAGGATGCACGGCAGGCCGAACGCGTCCACCTGCGCGGCGAGCTCGTCGCGGCTGCGGATATCGGCGAACGGCGGCAGTGGAATGCCCAGCTCGCGGAACAGGGTCTTCTCGCTCAGGCGATCCTGGGCCACCGACAGCGCATCCGGGTTGGGATACACCGGGACCCGTTCGGCCAGGAAACGGGCACTACCCGCGGGCACGTTCTCGAAATCGAAGGTCACCACGTCGACCCGCTCGGCGAACGCAGCCAGCGCGGCCTCGTCCTCGAACGCGGCCACCTGCAGCGGCGCGAGCTGGCCCCCGCAGGCATCGGCGGCGGGGTCGAACACTTCAAAGCGCAGCCCCATCGGGGCGCCGGCCAGGACCATCATGCGGGCGAGCTGGCCACCGCCCAGGATGCCAACGGTCTGCACGGTCATTGGCGCGGATCGTCGTGGGCCATGACGTCTTCGGTCTGGCGGGCGCGGAAGGCGTCCAGCGCCTGGCCGATGACCGCCTGTTCCGGGGCCAGCATGGCGGCGGCGAACAGCGCGGCGTTGGACGCGCCGGCGTTGCCGATGGCGAACGTGGCGACCGGGATGCCGGCCGGCATCTGCACGATCGACAACAGCGAATCCATGCCGTTCAGGGCCTTGGACTGCACCGGAACGCCCAGCACCGGCACCGCGGTCTTGGCCGCGATCATGCCCGGCAGGTGCGCGGCGCCACCGGCGCCGGCGATGATCGCGCGCAGCCCGCGCGGACCGGCCTGCTCGGCGTAGGTAAACAGCACGTCCGGGGTCCGGTGTGCCGATACCACTTTCACTTCGTAGGGAACACCGAGCGCGTCGAGCTTCTGCGCCGCGTGCTGCATGGTTTCCCAGTCGGAGCGGGAACCCATGACGATGCCGACGAGCGGCGCGGATTGGTTGGGGGTCATTGGCCGTCACCTGCCTTAAAGACGTATTCTAGCCGTCTTCCACGCACTACGAAGAGCCCCATGGACCGCAAAGTCATCGACCGGCTGTGCTCGCCGCACACCCGCCAGCCCCTGTCCCTTCTCGACGCCAAGGGCCTGGACGCGCTCAACAAGGCCATCGCCGCCGGCAGCGTGACCAAGGTCGGCGGCAGCCCGCAGTCGCAGCCGCTGCGCGAGGCGCTGCTGACCCGTGACCGCAAGGAGGTGTTCCGCGTGGACGATGGCATTGCGGTGCTGCTGCCGGAAGAAGCCATCGACACCGCCCAGATCGCCGATTTCCCGGAAAAATGAGCCCGGCCCCGCTGACGCCCCCGGCCCCGGACCAGGTCCAGGCCGACGTGGCCCGCGCCCTGGCCGAGGATATCGGCAGCGGCGATGTCACCGCCGCCCTGCTCCCGGACCGTCCGGACCGCGCGTACCTGTTGTGCAAGCAGGATGCGGTGATCGCCGGCCGGCCCTGGTTCGACGCCACCCACCGCGCCTTGGATCCGCAGGTGCGGATCGAATGGCAGGTCGCCGAAGGCGATGCGGTGCGCGCCGGTACCGTGCTGGCCCTGCTGCACGGGCGCAACCGCAGCCTGGTCAGTGCTGAACGCACCTCGCTGAATTTCCTGCAGACACTGTCCGGCACCGCCACCACCACCGCCCGCTACGTGGCCGCCGTGGCGGGCACGGGCACGCGCATCCTGGACACCCGCAAGACCCTGCCCGGGCTGCGCGTGGCGCAGAAATACGCGGTGCGCTGCGGCGGCGGCGACAACCACCGCCTGGGTCTGTTCGATACGGTGATGCTGAAGGAAAACCACATCCGCGCCGCCGGTTCGCTGACCGCTGCGGTCAACGCCGCACGCGCGCAGTGGCCGCGGCTGCCGCTGGTGGTGGAAGTGGAGGACCTGGACCAGCTGCGCGAGGCGCTGGCGGTGGGCTGTGACCGCATCCTGATCGATGATTTCGATGCGGCCACGCGCCGCGAGGCGGTGCGCATCGCGGCCGGTCGCATTCCGCTGGAGGTATCCGGCAGCGTGGACCTGACCGGTCTTCGCGCGATTGCCGAAGACGGGGTGGACTGCATCTCGATCGGCGGCCTGACCAAGCATGTGCAGGCGATCGATCTTTCGCTGAAGCTGGGCGACCCGCCCTGATCGGGTAACGAACCACGGACGGTGCCTGCCCTTCGTACCGACCAACGGTCGGTGCCTGCCATTCGTACCGACCAACGGTCGGTACCTACCATCGTTCCGAACAACGGGGGGCGGCTGGCCCGGTAGCGCACGACCGTTGGTCGTGCGCCGGCGCACCGCTGCCTTCACAGGCTTCCCCTGCCGGCTCTGCGACGCTTCCCCTGCCCTCACCCGGAGTGCGTGGATGCGCCCCCTGCCCCTGCTTGCCTGTCTGTCGCCCCTCGCCCTGATGCTCCCGGGCGCCGCCGCCGCCGCCGAAGTCTGTGACATCCCGCCGCGTTACGGTCTGAGCCCGCTCGCCATGAGCATCGTGCGCACTGCGTGCAACGAGCATCGGCTGTGGTACCGCCCCTTCATCGACGGCGACGGCCGCGCCGCCAACCTGGGCGTGAGCGAGGCCGAGCGCGAGTACCTGTCCGACGATGGCATGCCCGCGTGGCAACGCGTGGTTGCGTACTGGCGCGACAGCGGCACCCTGGGGCCGATGGGCAGCCAGCCGGGCGCAACCAGCTGCATGGCGCCGTTCGGCACGCGTTACACGGACAGCGACTGCCGGGCCTTCCTGATCGACAACCCGTGGTCGGCCGCTTTCATCTCCTGGGTGATGAGCCGTGCCGGGGTACCCGGCTTCACCCGCTCGCCGCGCCACATCGACTACATCCGCGCCGCTTACCAGAACACCGGCCCCTACCGGATGACCGATCCCGCGCAGGAAAAGCCCGCGCCCGGCGACCTGCTGTGCTATCTCCGCGGGCGGAGCGAATCGCTGAGTTACGCGGGGCTGGTGCAACAGCTCAGCGGTGGCACGGTGGCGAACTGGAAGTCGCACTGCGAGGTGGTGATCGCGGCCAACATGGGCGGCGACCACACCCTGTACCTGATCGGCGGCAACGTCATGAACACGGTGGCGATGCGCAAGCTGTCGCTGGACCGCAGCGGCCGCATCCAGTTGCCGCCGGCCCCGTCCAACGACCCCTACGACATCGGCTGCACCCCCGGACGCGAAGACGAGTGCAACTTCAACCGGCAGGACTGGGCCGCGCTGCTGAAGCTGGTGGCGACCACGTCGGTCGGACCGATGTCCAGCTACACGCCCGCCCCTCCGCCCACGCCGGCCACCGGCCTGCCACCGGCACCGGCCCAGCCGGGTGTGCCGGCTGCCGCTCCGCAGCAGAAGCCCACGTTCCCGCGTGTCGTCCCGCCGCGACCCGTGCAGCCGCAGCCGACTCCCCCACAACAACCGCCGGCGCAGAAACAGGACGGGTCGCCGGCTTGATCCGGCGCCGGTTCGTCGCCATCTTGGTGGTTCCTGATTCCAATTCCGCACCGAGCCGCCGATGCCCAGTCTTATCCTGTTGATGATTGCCGGCGCGTTCGCCTACGCCTTCTGGAATTCGTCGCGCGCGGCGGCCGAGCGCGCCATCGAGCTGGGCCGCAATGCCTGCCGCGCCGCCGACGTGCAGTGGCTGGACCAGGCCGTGCACGCCAGCAGCCTGCGCGTGTGCCGCAAGGAGAATGGCTGGCTGGGCTGGGAGCGCACCTACCGCTTCGAGTATTCGCACGATGGCATCGACCGCCACACCGGGCGCATGGTGCTGCGGGGCGACCAGCTGGTGGCGTTCGTGGGACCGTCCGCGGCGCGGATCAGTGAAATCCGGCGTGGGGTGGATACGCGCGGGGCCGAGGATGTGTGACCGCACGTGCCGACCAACGGTCGGCACCTACCTGCTGATGTCTCTTATTTGACCACCCGCAGGTGCGGGCGTCCGCTGGGCTTGGGCGGGGTATCGTCCGGCGTCGGCGTGTCGTCCGGCGGCACGCCATCGTCCGCGCTCGGCTCGTGGCCGGGGATGTCATCGGGCAACGCCATGCCCTGCCCGGTCTCGCGGGCGTACACGGCCAGCACGGCCGAGATCGGCACCTGCACCGGGTAGCTGGTGCCGGAAAAACGGGCCGAGAAACTCACGGTGTCGTTGTCGATGTGCAGCCTCACCACCGCACGCTCGGCGATGTTGAGCACGACCCGGCCGTCCTTGATCGCGCTCGGCGGCACCTGCACGCCGGGCATGCCGGCATCCACCAGGATGTGCGGGGTCAGGTCGTTGTCGTTGATCCATTCCACCAATGCCCGCAGCAGGTACGGGCGGTGGCTGGTCATGCGGAAAGTGTCTTCAGTCATTATGGGGCGCCGCGGAAAGGTGACGGCTCTGGATTCTGGTTGCCTGCCGCCAGTGTACGCGCCCACCCGTGCAGCGGTCAGCATGCACGGTGCGTGCGTATGGCGTGGGTGCAGCGACGCCGTGCTCAGGCCGGCAGGTCGCGCAGCTTCTTTTCCTGGTCGGTCAGGCTGCGGATGAAGCCGGGGTGGCGGAAGATGCGGTTGCCGTAGTCCTCGATCGACTTGCCGTCCTTGGGCAGCGGCACGTCCAGCGACTGCAGGCGCCAGATGATCGGCGCCATGGCGCAATCGGCCAGGCTCATTTCCGGGTTGAGGAAGAACTTGCTGGCCTTGAACAGCGGTACGGCGCTGGTCAGCAGTTCCTTCAGGCGCTTGCGACCGGCTTCGGCCTGGGTCTTGTTGCCGAGCTGGATCGCCTGCACCTGCGGCACCCAGTCGTGCTCGATGCGCAGCATCGCCAGGCGGATGCGCGCGCGCGACAGCGGATCGACCGGCATCAGCGGCGGGTGCGGGTAACGCTCGTCGAGGTACTCGCTGACCACCGAGGCCGCATACAGCACCAGTTCGCGCTCGACCAGGGTCGGCACGGAGTGGTACGGATTGAGGTCGATCAGGTCCTCGGGCGGATTCTGCGGATCGACCGGGACGAAATCATAGGTAACGCCTTTGGCGGCAAGCACCAGGCGCACGCGATGGCACAGCACGTCGTCGTTCGAGGAAAACAGCGTCAGGGTATTCCGCATGCGTACGCTCGCCGCCATCAAAGGCTCTCCAGCAGTCGATATCCGTCGACTGCGTCGGCGCCGCCGGCCCATTGCCGACAGTCGTCACAGTACCCGAGTGTGCAACTGCCCATCACAAAAGCCAATAGGCCGATCGATGTAGGCACATCGATCGGCAATGCCAATCGCACGGACTCAGTGCACGTCCTTCCAGTACTCCTTTTTCAGCAGATACACCAGGAAGGTCAGCAGGGCCAGGAACAGCACCACCCACACGCCCAGCTGCTGCCGCTTCAACGCCGCCGGCTCGCCGGCGTATTCGAGGAAGTTGGTGATGTCGCGCACCGCCTGGTCGTACTGGCCCGGATCGAGGGTCCCGGGCTGGACCAGTTTCAGGCCGGTCACCGGTGCATCGGCACCCGGCGCTTCGGGCTTGCCCAGCACCGCGTGCTGCAGGCCCTGCATTTCCCATAGCGGGTTGGGCATGGACGCGTTCGGGAACAGCGCGTTGTTCCAGCCCAGCGGCCGGCTGGTGTCGAGGTAGAACGACTTCAGGTAGGTGTAGACCCAGTCGCTGCCCCGCACCCGCGAGATCAGGCTCAGGTCCGGCGGCATCTTGCCGAACCACTTCTCGGCCTGGTCGTGGGGCATCGTCACCGGGACCGGCTCGCCGATCGGCACGCCGGTGAAGTTGAGGTTGTTCATGACCTCTTCTTCGCTCAGCCCCAGGTCCTGCGCCATGCGCGAATAGCGCAGGTACTTCAGCGCATGGCAGCCGGAGCAGTAGTTCATGTAGAGCTGCGCACCGCGCTGCAGCGAGGCGCGGTCGCCCAGGTCGTTGCCGGCCTGCAGGGTCTTGCCGCCTTCGGCGGCACCGGCCACGGTGCTGGCCAGCAGCAGGGCGGCCGCGCAGGCCAGCCGGACAATCCAGTGGTCAGTCATGCGTGGTCACCCGGTCCGGTACCGGCTTGGTCCTGTCCAGCTTGGTCCATATCGGCATGGTGATGAAGAAGGCGAAGTAGAGGAAGGTCAGCACGCGCCCGACGTAGGTTTCATGCGCGTCGGTACCGGGGCCCGAACCAATCACCCCGAGCCAGATGAAGCACACCGCGAACATGCCCAGCAGACCCTTCGACAGCAGGCCGCGGTAGCGGTAGGACTTGACCCGTGCGCGGTCCAGCCAGGGCACCAGGAACAGGATCGCGATCGCCGAGAACATCACGATCACGCCGCCCAGTTTGTTGGGCACCACGCGCAACATCGCGTAGTAAGGCGTGTAGTACCACACCGGCTTGATGTGCTCGGGCGTGACCAGGCGGTTGGCCTCGGTGAAGTTGTCGTGCTCCAGGAACAGCCCGCCGAAGCCCGGCGCGAAGAAGATGATGAACGCGGCCAGGACCAGCAGGAAGCCGGCACCCACGCCGTCCTTGAGCGTGTAGTACGGATGGAACGGAATGCCATCGGTCGGCGCGGTGGCCGACCAGCGGTTGCCCTTCGGACCCTTCTTGATCTCGACACCGTCCGGGTTGTTGGAGCCCACTTCATGCAGCGCCCCCAGGTGCAGCACCACCAGCAGCAGCAGCACCAGCGGCAGCGCGATCACGTGCAGGGCGAAGAAGCGGTTGAGGGTGGCATCGCTGGGCAGGTAGTCGCCCATGATCCATTCGGTGAGCCCGTTGCCGATCACCGGAATGGCGCCGAACAGCGAGATGATCACCTTCGCGCCCCAGAACGACATCTGCCCCCACGGCAGCACGTAGCCCATGAACGCTTCGGCCATCAGCACCAGGTAGATCAGCATGCCCAGGATCCAGACCAGTTCGCGCGGCTTCTGGTAGCTGCCGTACATCAGGCCGCGGAACATGTGCAGGTAGACCACGATGAAGAACAGCGAGGCCCCGGTGGAGTGCATGTAGCGGATCAGCCAGCCCCACTCGACGTCGCGCATGATGTACTCGACCGAGGCGAACGCTTCGGCGGCGCTGGTCTTGTAATGCATGGTGAGGAAGATGCCGGTCACGATCTGGTTGACCAAGATCAGCAGGGCCAGCGAGCCGAAGTAGTACCAGAGGTTGAAGTTCTTCGGCGCGTAGTACTCGCTCACGTGCTTGCGGTACACCGGCATCAGCCCGGGCGCGCGGGCGTTGACCCATTCGGCGACGCCGGTGGCGGTACGGGAAAGGATGTTGGCCATGATCAGGCTGCCCCCTGCGGATCGACGCCGATGATGATGGTGCTGTCATCCTGGTAATGGTGCGGCGGCACCAGCAGGTTGATCGGCGCCGGAACGCCATCGAAGACGCGCCCGGACATGTCGAACCGGGACTTGTGGCAGGGGCAGAAGTAACCGCCCTTCCATTCCGGGTCGTAAGGCTCGGGGCGGATCTCGGCCACCATCTCGGGCGAGCAGCCCAGGTGCGTGCACAGCCCGACAAGGACCGAGACCTCGGCCTTGATCGAACGGAATTCGGGGTTCTGCTTGAGGACGTAGGCCGGCTGCTGGTCGGCGACCTTGGACTCGGGATCCCTCAGGCGCCCATCCAGACTGGGCAGCGCCTCGAGGATGGCCTTGGAGCGCCTGACGATCCAGATCGGCTGGCCACGCCACTCCATGACCAGTCGCTGGCCTTCCTGCAACGCGCTGATGTCGGCGGTCACGGGCGCACCGGCCAGCTTGGCGCGGGCACTGGGATTCCAGGACTTGATGAACGGAACTGCTGCGAAACCGACGCCGACCGCTCCCACCACTGCAGTGGTTGCTGAAAGAAATCGTCGACGTCCAGTGTTGACTGGATCGTTTACCCCATCGTTGGCCATCCGGCACTCCGATATTGATTTAGGTAGCTTGAGGCTGCCAGCAGACCGGTGGGGGCCAGTCCACAATGAATCCTGATCGACTATAGCGGAACCTGACTCGGCGACACAATGGTGGTGAGAGCACGAGGGCCGGCCAACGGCCGGCGCTACCAAGGCATCGCCGACATTGATCGAACCGGCCCACGGCCAGCGTCGACGTCGGTAGCGCCGGCCGTTGGCCGGCCTTCGCAATGCGGCCGAACGCGTGTGGGTACTACTGCGTGGACGCGGTGGCGCCGCGATAGCGGTCGGCCAACAGGGCGACGCGCTTCACGTAGTACTGCGTTTCGCTGTAGGGCGGCACGCCCCCGTGGCGATCGACCGCGCCCTCGCCGGCGTTGTACCCGGCCGCAGCCAGGGTCAGATTGCCATTGAAGCGTTTGAGCAGCCACGACAGGTACTGCACGCCGCCGCGGATGTTCTGCGCGGCGTCGTAGGAGTCGGTGACACCGAAGCGGCGCGCGGTCGGCGGCATCAGCTGCATCAGGCCCTGCGCGCCGGCGCGGCTGAGCGCGGTCGGGTTGTAGGCCGATTCGGCATGGATGATCGCGCGTACGATCGCCTCTTCAACCCCGAACTCGCGCGCGGCGGCGGAGATTTCGGACTGGAACGCGGTGGTGTTGAGCCGCACCGCGCCGAAGTTGACGCCCGGATTGGCGCCGCACGCGTAGCAGCGCTCGATGAAGCTGTAGTGGATGGTGCGGACCTGGCCCAGGCTGGCCACCTGCGCCGGGCGCCGGCTGGTGTAGTGGCGCACGCCATCCTGCATATAGGAGTAGACCTGCCCCGAGACGACACGCCCGGCCTTGGCGCCGCGCGGCGCGGGCGCAGGCGCTGCGGTCAGCACGGTGGCGGGCTGGACCGGTGCCGGGGTCGGAGCCAGTGCCGTGGCCGAACCGGCACCGTCGGCGACGGGCGCTGCAGGAGCCGCTGCGGTCGCGGCCGGCATGGGGGCGGGCGTCGGCGGTGGGACGTAGCGGCGCGGGGTGCTGCGGTCGGGGCGGTAGTTGCTGACCACGCTGCAGCTCGCGCCGGAAACACGCTTGCTGACATAGCTGGGAATGCCGTCGGCGCCGACGCACTTGTACAGCGTGCCCGCACTGGCCGGCGTAGCGGTCAGCGCAGCCAAGGCCAGCGCAGCGATCCCCAAGATCCCCTTCATGGGCGCGAGTGTCTCCGTTTCGCGCGCCGTTGCCAAGTCTTTGACGGCGTCTTTACGTTGGACCCTGCGCGGGGTCACAGATCGCAGCAACGCAGGGCGTGGCTCTACCCACCCCGACCTGCCTCCCGACACCCCCGCCCCGTAGCGCCACGACCTACGTGGCCACCGCCCCCGGGGTACAATCGGCGGCTACCCGGCAGCCCCCGCTGGCTGCCTGCCCGCCCACCCGACTGGAATAAGCGCCATGACCGGGACGCCAGCTTCGACCCTGCCGACCTCGGCCGGCACCCCCGTGCCTGCCCCCCGTGACACCCCGTCGCCCCGCCCCGACCTGCTGCCCCTGCCCGGCGAGCGCCCGCAGGTGACCGGCCCGGTGCGCGGCAAGCTCTACATCAAGACCCACGGTTGCCAGATGAACGAGTATGACTCGGGCAAGATGGCCGACGTGCTCGCCGCCGAAGAGGGGCTGGAGCTGACCGACGACCCGGCCGAGGCCGACGTCCTGCTGATGAACACCTGCTCGATCCGCGAGAAAGCGCAGGAGAAGGTGTTCAGCCAGCTCGGGTACTGGAAGGCGCTGAAGAACAACGGCCGGGGCGTGATCATCGGCGTGGGCGGCTGCGTGGCCTCGCAGGAAGGCGAGGCGATCATCAAGCGCGCCCCGCACGTGGACCTGGTGTTCGGCCCGCAGACCCTGCACCGCCTGCCCGAACTGATCCGCCAGCGCCGCGAATCCGGGAAATCACAGGTCGACATCAGCTTCCCGGAGATCGAGAAGTTCGACCGCCTGCCCGAGCCCCGCGCCGAAGGCGGTTCGGCGTTCGTGTCGATCATGGAAGGCTGTTCCAAGTACTGCTCGTTCTGCGTGGTGCCCTACACCCGCGGCACCGAAGTCAGCCGCCCGTTCGAGGACGTGGTGGTGGAGGTGGCGCAGCTGGCCGCACAGGGCGTGCGCGAGATCAACCTGCTCGGCCAGAACGTGAATGCCTATCGCGGCCCGTATGGAGAGGGCGAGGTGGCCGACCTCGGCCTGCTGATCCGCACCATCGCCGAGATCGACGGGGTCGACCGGATCCGCTTCACCACCTCGCACCCGCTTGAATTCAGCGACTCGCTGGTGGATGCGTACCGCGACGTGCCGCAGCTGGCCAACTTCCTGCACCTGCCGGTACAGGCCGGCAGCGACCGCGTGCTGTCGGCGATGAAGCGCGGCTACACCGCGCTGGAGTTCAAGGCCAAGATCCGCAAGCTGCGCGCGGTGCGCCCGGACATCTCGATCAGCTCGGACTTCATCGTCGGCTTCCCCGGCGAAACCGAAGCGGACTTCGAGAAGACCATGAAGCTGATCGAAGACGTAGGCTTCGACCACAGCTTCTCCTTCATCTATTCGCGCCGTCCCGGCACTCCGGCGGCTGATCTGGAAGACACCATTTCCGACGCGGAAAAGCATGCACGCCTGTCGCGCCTGCAGGCGCGCATCAATGAACAGGCCGCTGCCATTTCGCAGGCGATGATCGGCACCGTGCAGACCGTGCTGGTGGAGGGCCCGTCGCGGCGCGACCCCAACGAGCTGACCGGCAAGACCGAGAACATGCGCTCGGTGAATTTTCCGGGGCAGGCGCGCCTGGTCGGGCAGCTGGTGGATGTGGAGATCACCGAGGCGTACAGCAACTCATTGCGTGGGCGGCTGGTGGTTGCCTGATCGGGTACCGTGCAGCCACGCAGGGCGTGGCTCTACGGGATCGCCGCCACCAACGTAGAGCCACGCCCTGCGTGGCTGCATGGCTGCGTGGCTGCGCGGCTGGTCAGCAAATGATCACCCCTGGCGGGTCCTTGCCCTCATTGGCGTGGCGACGGTTATCCACACGTTTCTCCCGCAGCCGCCCACAGCCGGTGTGGAAAACCCCGCCGCACCTGTCCATTTTTTGACCACGACTGTGGCAGCGTTGCCGCAGTAGGGCTGCCGTCGGCTATCCACAGGTTGCTGCACCGCTGCTGCACAGCCGCTGTGGAGAACCCGGGCCCTGTGGCGGGGCCTCCGGGCGCGCGCTACCCTGTCTTTCCACCCGCCGCCGCCGCACGCAATGACCGCACTGTCACATCGCGACTTCACCCTGGCCCCCGAAGACACCGAACGCCTGGCCAACCTGGCCGGCCCCTTCGACGAACACCTGCGCCAGATCGAACTCAAGCTCGGCGTGGAGATCGCCAACCGTGGGCACGTGTTCCGGGTGACCGGACCGAAGGCGGTGACCGAGGAAGCGCAGGCGCTGATCGAAGCGCTGTACCAGGAAGCGGCCGAGACCCGCTTCGACAGCCACGCCATCCACCTGCGACTGAACCAGGCCAACGTGGAGCACGTGGTCGAGCGCAGCTACGAAGCGCAGGAAGTCGCAATCAAGGTCAAGCGCGGCACGGTGCGCGGGCGTGGCGCCAACCAGGCCCGCTACCTGCACCAGATCGCCACCCATGACATCAACTTCGGGATCGGCCCGGCCGGCACCGGCAAGACCTTCCTGGCGGTGGCCAGCGCGGTGGATGCGCTGAACGAATCGCGCGTGCAGCGCCTGATCCTGGTGCGTCCGGCAGTGGAGGCCGGCGAGAAGCTGGGCTTCCTGCCCGGCGACCTGAGCCAGAAGGTCGACCCGTACCTGCGCCCGCTGTATGACGCCCTGTATGAAATGCTCGGCGTGGAAAAGGTGATCAAGCTGCTGGAGAAGAATGTCATCGAGATCGCGCCGCTGGCCTACATGCGCGGGCGCACCCTCAACGATGCCTATGTGATCCTGGACGAAGCGCAGAACACCACGGTGGAACAGATGAAGATGTTCCTGACCCGGCTGGGCTTCGGCTCCACCGCCGTGGTGACCGGCGACCTGACCCAGACCGACCTGCCCAAGCACGTCAAGTCGGGCCTGCGCGATGCCGTCGAGGTGCTGCGCGACGTGGACGGGGTGAGCTTCACGTTCTTCGAAGCGCGCGACGTGGTGCGCCACCCGCTGGTGGCGCGGATCGTCGGCGCGTACGACCGGCGCGACCTGCAGCAGGTGAAGCCGGATGCGTGACGGGGCCATCCGGGCGGCACCGGGACACGCGTGGCGTGTCGCGGCGGGGCGCGCGATAATGCGGCCCTCCTGCAGCGAAACACCGGAATTGCCATGACCAAGGGCCCCGTCCGCCTCGATGTTGCCGTCAGCTATGCCCTGCCCCGGGCCGGGTTGCCGTCGGCAGTGAGTTTCCGCAAGTGGGTGGCGGCCGCCTTGAAGGGCCGCATCCGCGAGGCCGACCTGGCGATCCGCCTGGTCGACGCGAAGGAAGGCCAGTCGCTGAACCGCCATTACCGGGGCAAGGACTACGCCACCAACGTGCTGAGCTTCCCGGCCGAGCTGCCGGAAGGCCTGCCCAAGGGGGTGAAATTCCCGCTCCTGGGTGACCTGGTGATCTGCGCGCCGGTGGTGGCCAGCGAGGCGGAGGAACAGGGCAAGGCGCTCAATGCGCACTATGCGCACCTGACCGTGCACGGCGCGCTGCACCTGCTGGGCTGGGACCATGAGGACGACAAGGAAGCCGAAGCGATGGAACAGCTGGAGCGCGAGATCCTGGCCGACCTGGGCATCGCCGACCCGTATGCCGGCGAGCGCTGAGCCGCCCTTTTCCTGACGGACTCCTTCGCATGAACCTCCTGCGCACTGCCTGCCTGGGCCTGCTGGCCCTGGCGTCCGCCCCGGTCCACGCCGCCCCGGCCGCGCCGCCCATTGCGGGCGACACCGCCCCACGGCTGGACCTGGCGGCCCTGATCGAATGCCGCCAGCGCGTGGCCGACCATGACGCGGTGGCGCCGGTGGTGGCCGACCCGCTCAAGGCCGTGGCCAGCGGCATGCAGCCACTGCCGCCGACCAACCCGTTCATGAGCGAGTTCCGCCTGGCTGCGCCGTTGACCGTGTTCGGCCAATCCACCGAGTACGTGGCGGTATCCGGGGCCAGCATCATGGCGATCCTGGACGTGGCCGACCCGCGGCCGATGGCCAAGGCGCTGGCACTGGAGGACGGGGTCGACACCCCGGAGAAGTTCATGGCCGGCCGTGAAGTGGTCAGCCGCGACGTGACCGACCCGCGCACCGGCGAACCGATGATCGAATCGATCATCCTGAGCCTGTCCACGGTCAAGACCCATCCCGGCAAGACCCTGGCCGGCTGCACCTACAGCCTGGACCTGCCCGCCGAGGACGAGCAGGCGCCGCCGCCCGGCGACGCCCCGGCCGGCACCCTGCCCCCGTCCGTGAACACCCCGCCGGACCACCGCTGACAGCGGCCCGCATCCTGATAGACTGGATCCAACGCCCGGCTCGCCGGGTGCCTTTTTTGCAGAGATGTCTGAAGACGACAGTAGTGGCTCCGTTGCGGAGCAAAATGAAAAGAAGCGCAGCTGGCTCGAACGCCTGACCTCCGCCTTCTCCGGCGAACCCCACACCCGCGACGAGCTGGTGGCGGTCCTGCACACCGCGCATGACGACGGCCTGATCGCCGCGGACACGCTGCGGATGATGGAAGGTGCGATTTCGGTCGCCGAGCTGACCGTTGGCGACGTGATGATTTCGCGTTCGCAGATGGTGTCGCTGCCGGTGGAGGCGCCGTTCCTGGAGCTGATGAAGCAGGTGGTCGAATCCGGCCATTCGCGCTTCCCGGTGCACGGCGACAACAAGGACGACATCCTCGGCGTGCTGCTGGCCAAGGACCTGCTGCGCGGCGTGGTCGCCGACAACGGTCCGGCCAACGTGCGTGAGCTGCTGCGCCCGGCGGTGCTGATTCCCGAGGCCAAGAAGCTCAACGTGCTGCTCAAGGAATTCCGCCTGTCGCGCAACCACATGGCGATCGTGGTCGACGAGTACGGCGGTGTCGCCGGGCTGGTCACCATCGAGGACGTGCTGGAACAGATCGTCGGCGAGATCGACGACGAGCATGACGAGGCCGAAGACCACACCGCGCAGATCGCGATCCAGGCCGACGGCCAGTACGTGGTCGATGCGTTGACGCCGATCGGGGATTTCAACGAGCGTTTCGGCGCCGCGTTCCCCGACGACGACTACGACACCATCGGTGGGCTGGTCACCGAGGCAATCGGCCACCTGCCCGAAACCGGCGACGAACTGACCCTGGACCGCTTCGTGTTCCGGGTCGCCCGTGCCGACGCGCGGCGCGTGCAGGCGTTCCACGTCACCGTGCTGCCGCCCGACACCTCCATCGAGGATTGACCCACGCCATGCGGCCCCTGCTAATGCGGTGGCCGTTGTGCCGCCTGTTGTTCCTGCTGGTCCTGGCCAGCCTGCCGGCGGCCGCCCTGGCCGCCCCCGAGCCCGCGCCCGCGCCGGTTGCGGCGCCGGCGGCGGAAACGCCGCCGCCGCGCATCGGCATCGTCACCATGCAACCCGGCGAAATCTTCTTCGAGCGCTTCGGGCATGACGCCATCGTGGTGGTCGATCCGGAAACCGGTGCGGCCACCTCGTACAACTTCGGCTACTTCGACCCGAGCGAACCCGACTTCATCAGCCGCTTCATCCGCGGCGACATGATGTACTACCTGGTCGCCCTGCCGCTGGAACAGGACCTGTCCTACTACCGCGACAGCGGCCGTGGCGCGCACCTGCAGTGGCTGGACCTCACGCCCGAGCAGGCCCGCACGCTGGCCGCTTCGCTGGCCGACCGCGCCCGCCCGGAAAACGCGCGCTACCGCTACGATTACTACACCGCCAACTGCGCCACGATGGTGCGCGACGCGATCGATGGTGCGTTGGGCGGCGGGCTGCATTCGCAGCTGTCCGGGCGCTCGCGCGGCAACACCTACCGCAGTGAATCGGTGCGCCTGGCCTCGCCTGCGCCCTGGATGTGGCTGGGCTTCGACATCGGCCTGGGCCCGTTCGCCGACCAGCCGCTGTCGCGCTGGCAGGAAGCCTTCGTGCCGATGCGCCTGGCCGCGGCACTGCGCGAGGTGCGCAACAGCGAGGGCCGACCGCTGGTGCAGGCCGAGCAGGAACTGCTTCCGCACCGGATCGCGCCGGAGCCGGCCGAGTCCGCGCGGCAGTGGTGGCCCTGGCTGCTGTGCGGGCTGTTGATGGCCGCCGGCGTATTCGCGCTGCGCCGCCGGCGTCGCCTGCTGGGCGGACTGGCGCTGCCGGTGTGGCTGTTCTGCGGGATCGCCGGCGCGCTGCTGACCTTCCTGTGGGGCTTCAGTGCGCACCACGCGGCCTGGGCCAACCGCAACCTGCTGCAGCTGTCGCCGTTGTGCCTGCTGTTGCTGCCGGGCGCGATCACCCTGCTGCGCGGGCGCACCCCGCGCACCTGGTTCCGGGTCCTGGCGTGGTCGGTGGCGGCGTTGTCCGGGCTGGGCCTGGTGCTGCACTGGCTGACCCTGCAGCCGCAGATCAACCTGCAGTGGATCGTGCTGATGCTGCCGTTGCACGTAGCGCTGGCCTGGGTACTGGGCCGTCGTGACCCGGCTGTCACGGGCCACTGACGCAGGATATCGCCCATGGAAAGCACGAGCACCGACAATCCCGCCTGCGTCATCAACTGCGTGCACTACGACGACCAGGGCAAGCGCCACGACATCGCGCTGGATGCGATCAGCGATGTGATCGCCAGCAACAATGGCTTCGTCTGGGTGGGCCTGTACGATCCCGCCGATGCGGTGCTGCTGAAGCTGCAGGAAGAGTTCAACCTGCACGACCTGGCGATCGACGATGCGCGCAACGCGCACCAGCGGCCCAAGGTCGAGGCCTACGGCAATACCCTGTTCGTGGTGGTGACCACCGCGCAGCGGGTGCAGGACCGCATCGAGTACGGCGAGACCCATGCCTTCCTCGGCCCACGCTTCCTGGTCACGGTGCGACACGGCGCATCGCTCTCCTACGCGCCGGTACGCGCGCGGGTCGAGCGCGAGCCGCAGCTGCTGACCATGGGCGCGTCGTATTGCCTGTATGGCGTGCTGGACTTCGTGGTCGACAACTACCTGCCGATCACCACCGATTTCCGCGACACCCTGGATTCGCTGGAAAAGGACATCTTCGCCGACAGCTACCAGCGCAGCACGGTGGTGCGGCTGTATGAGCTCAAGCGCGAACTGAACAAGATGCGCATGGCGGTAGCGCCGCTGCAGGACGTGCTGGCGCAGCTGCGCCGCTACCCCGGCGAGCTGATTCCCGACGAAGTGAAGCTGTATATCCGCGACGTGCATGACCATGCGGTGCGGATCAGCGATGTGATCGACACCCTGCGTGAAATGCTGGGGACGGCGCTGAACGTGAACCTGTCGCTGGTGACCCTGGCGCAGGGCGAAACCGTGAAGCGGCTCGGCGCCTGGGCGGCGCTGCTGGCCGCCCCTACCCTGATCACCAGCTGGTACGGCATGAACTTCGCGCACATGCCCGAGCTGGACAAACCGTGGGCCTACCCGGCGATGATCGTCGGGGTAGGCGCGATCTGCGTCGGGCTGTACGGGTTGTTCAAGCGCGCGCGTTGGTTGTAGCGCGTATCGACCAACGGTCGATACCTACCGCGAGACCCGGTAGGTGACGACCGTTGGTCGTCACCCGCATCACGCCACGTAAACCGTCTTGATGTTCATGAACTCATGGATCCCGTGGTCAGCCAGCTCACGGCCGAATCCCGAACGCTTGCTGCCGCCGAATGGCAGCCGTACGTCGCTCTTGACGATGGCGTTGACGAAGGCGGCACCGCATTCCAGGCGCTTGGCGATGCCTTCGCCGCGCACCGCATCGGCGCTCCACACGCTGCCACCCAGGCCGAAGGTGGTGTCGTTGGCAACGCGCAGCGCGTCCTCGTCGTCGCGCACGCGCAGGATGGCAGCCACCGGCCCGAACAGCTCTTCCTCGTACGCGGGCATGCCCGGCACCACGTTGTCCAGGATCGTCGCCGGATAGCCGGCATGGGTGCCAGCTACCGGCTCGCCTCCCAGCAGCACCGTCGCACCCTTGGCCACGCTGGCCTGTACCTGCTTGTGCAGCTCGTCGCGCAGATCCGCCCGCGCCATCGGCGCCAGCGTGGTCTTCTCGTCCTGCGGGTCGCCATACACGCGGTCAGCGGCGGCGGCCACGAACTTCTCCACGAACGCATCGGCGATCGCATCGACCACGATGAAGCGCTTGGCCGCAATGCAGGTCTGCCCGCTGTTGTCGAAGCGCGACTTCACCGCAGCGGCCACGGTCTTGTCCAGGTCGGCATCGTCCAGCACCACGAACGCATCGCTGCCGCCCAGCTCCATGACGCATTTCTTCAGCTGGTCGCCGGCATTGGCCGCGATCGAACGCCCTGCCCGCTCGCTGCCGGTCAGGGTCACGGCCTTGACCCGCCTGTCGCGCAGCACCTCGGCGGCCTGGTCGTTGTCGATGTGCAGCACGTCGAACACGCCTTCGGGCAGGCCACCGTCGCGGCACGCGGCCAGGATCAGGTCGGCGCACTGCGGCACGTTGCTGGCGTGCTTGAGCAGCGCCACGTTGCCGGCCATGAAGGCCGGGGCGAGGAAGCGGAACACCTGCCAGATCGGGAAGTTCCACGGCATCACCGCGAACACGCAGCCGATCGGCTCGTAGCGCACATAGCTGCGCTGGGCTTCGGTGTCGATCAACTGCGGCTTGAGGTAGTCGGCAGCGTGGTCGGCGTAGTACTCGCACGCCAGCGCGCACTTCTCCACCTCGGCCAGCGCCTCGCCCTTGAGCTTGCCCATCTCGCTGGTCATCGCGCGCTGGATCTCGTCCCTGCGCGCGCGCAGCTGGGCCGCGATGCCACGCAGGACCACGCCGCGAGCCTGCAGCGACTGCCCCGCCCATTTCGGGAACGCCCCGGCGGCCGCGGCAAGGCGCTGCTCGATGGCCTCGCTCGTGAGCAGTTCGTGACGGTAAGTGACCACGCCCGTGGCGGGGTTGACGATCTCGACGGTCATCGCGCATCTCCAGAAGACAGGCGACCATTCTGCGCCTGCCTTCGTGAGCCGGATGTTGCCGGGTCTGGCCGACAGGGCAACACGCGTGCGACATTGCGTTTCGGCAGCGACCCGCCCCGGCGCCGTAGCGCCGGGCACTGCGCGGCAGCCGTCAGCCCTTGTCCTGCAACGCCATCTGCATGTCACGCTGGCGCCGCTTCTCGCTTCGCGCAGTGATGAACCAACCAATCACCGCCGCGATCGATACCGCCAGCACCATCAACGTGGCCAGCGCATTGATCTCCGGCTTGATGCCCATGCGTACCGACGCGAACACCTTCATCGGCAGGGTGGTCGAGTTCGGTCCGGCGACGAAGCTGGCGATCACCACATCGTCCAGCGACAGGGTGAAGGCCAGCAGCCAGCCTGCCACGAGTGCGGGGGCGATGATCGGCAGGGTGATCTGGAAGAACACCTTCAGCCGGCTCGCGCCCAGGTCCATCGCGGCTTCCTCCAGCGAACGGTCCAGCTCCTGCAGGCGCGAGGACACGATCACGGTCACGAAGGACAGGGTGAAGGTCACGTGCGCGATCCAGATGCTGCCCACGCCGCGGCTGGGGAAACCGGGAATGCCGCCCATCGCCACCAGCAGGGTCATCAGCGAGAAGCCCAGGATCACTTCCGGCATCACCAGCGGTGCGGTGATCAGTGCACCGAACACGGTCTTGCCGGGGAAGCGCTTGAAACGGGTCATCACCATGGCTGCCATGGTGCCCAGCACCGTGGCCGCGCTGGCGGTCCAGAACGCCACTTTTAGGCTGACCCACAGCGCGTCGAGGATCTGCCGGTTGTTGAACAGCTCGCCGTACCAGCGCGTGGAGAAACCCGACCACACCGTGGCCAGTTTGGATGCGTTGAACGAGTAGATCATCAACAGCAGGATCGGCAGGTACAGGAAAGCGAAGCCCAGCCCCAGCACCGACCAGCCCAGCCACCGGTTGCGGCGGACCATGCTCATGCCAGCTTCCCTTCCAGCGCACGCTGCTGCACCCGGTTGAACAGCAGGATCGGTACCAGCAGCAGGGCCAGCATCACGATCGCCACGGCCGAGGCGGTGGGCCAGTCGCGGTTGTTGAAGAACTCGCCCCACAGCACCCGACCGATCATCAGCGTGTCCGGTCCGCCCAGCATTTCCGGGATCACGAACTCGCCAACGGCCGGAATCATCACCAGCATGCAGCCGGCAATGATGCCGGTGCGAGACAGCGGCAGGGTGATCTTCAGGAACGCCTGCCAGGGTTTGGCACCGAGGTCGTAGGCGGCTTCCAGCACGCGGTGGTCCAGTTTCACCAGGTTGGCGTACAGCGGCAGCACCATGAACGGCAGGTAGCAGTAGACGATGCCGATGTACGCGGCGGTCGGCGTGTACAGGATCTGCAGCGGCGCATCGATCAACCCGATCTTGAGCAGGACCTGGTTGAGCAGGCCGTTGCGGTCGAGGATGCCGATCCAGGCATACACGCGGATCAGGAACGAGGTCCAGGACGGCAGCACCACCAGCATCATCGCCACGTTGCGCGCCGCCGGCGACATCCGCGAGATCACGTACGCCATCGGATAGCCGATCAACAGGGTGAACAGCGTGGCGATCACCGCGATCTTGATCGAACTCAGGTAGGCCAGCACATACTGGCTGTCCCTGACCAACGCCGCGTAGTTGCCCAGGCTCAGCTTGAGCGAAAACGCACCGTCCACGTATTCCAGCAGCCAGGTGTACGGCGGCGAGCCGACCTGGGTGCGCGCGAACGAGATCATCAGGATGATCACGAACGGCACCGCGAAGAACAGCAGCAGCCACAGGTACGGCGCGGCGATCACGCCGCTGCGCGTCCCGGGAAGCCAGCGCTTCCAGCCGGTGGCGCTCATGAGGTGAGCACCACGCCGTCGTTGTCGCGCCAGTGCACCCACACGCTGTCGCCCCAGGTCAGGCCGTCGCTGGCCCAGCGCTGCGAGTTGGCGAAGTTGCTGAGCACCTTGGCCCCGCCGGGCAGCCGTACGTGGTAGACCGAATGGCTGCCGAAATAGGCGATCTCCTCGATCACCCCCTGCGCCTTGTTGGTGTCGCCGGCCGGTTCTTCCTTGCCGATCATCACCTTCTCCGGGCGCAGCGCGAACGCCACTTCCTGTCCTTCGTAGCCGGTGATGCCGTGGGCGACGTAGATCGGCGCCGGGAACAGCGGCGTGCGCACGGTGACGTACTCGGGCAGGTCTTCGTCGATCACGCCCTCGAACAGGTTGACCGAACCGATGAACCCGGCCACGAACCGGTTGGCCGGCTGCTCGTAGATCTCGTCGGGCTTGCCGACCTGCTGGATCCAGCCCGCATCCATCACCGCGATGCGGGTGGCCATGGTCATGGCCTCTTCCTGGTCGTGGGTGACCATCACGCAGGTCACGCCGGACGTTTCGATGATGTTGACCAGCTCGATCTGCATCTGCGAGCGCAGTTTCTTGTCCAGCGCGCCCATCGGCTCGTCCAGCAACAGCAGCTTGGGCCCCTTGGCCAGCGACCGCGCCAGCGCCACGCGCTGCTGCTGGCCGCCGGACAGCTGGTGCGGCCTGCGCTTGGCCAGCGCCTGCAACTGCACCAGTTCCAGCATCTCCCCCACCCGCCGACGGATGGCATCGCGGGCCAGCCCGTCCTGCTTCAGGCCGAAGGCGATGTTCTGCTCCACGCTCATGTGCGGGAACAGCGCATAGGACTGGAACATCATGTTGATCGGCCGCTGGTACGGCGGCAGCGCGTTGATGCGCTGGCCGTCCAGGTCGATGCTGCCGGCGGTGGGCGTCTCGAAACCACCCAGGCAGCGCAGCAGGGTCGACTTGCCGCTGCCCGACCCACCCAGCAGGGCGAAGATCTCGCCTTTGCGCACGTCCAGGCTGACGTCATCCAGGGCGACGAAGCCGTCGAATTCCTTGCGCAGCGCGCGCACGGACAGATAGCCCGGCTCCAGGGCCGGGACGACCTCGCCTTCCGGCTTGGCTTCAAATGGCATGGGCAACGGCTCCGGGAGGGGCTCAACGCCCGGTCTTGATCTCGGTCCACAGGCGGGTGTACAGCTTGTCCACCTCCGGCGGGTTGATCGAGTAGGTGAACATCTTCGCGGCCACCTCGGCCGGCGGGTAGATGGTCGGGTCGTTGCGGATCGCTTCGTCCACCAGCGGCGTGGCCGCGCTCACCGGGTTGGCGTAGTGGATGAAGTTGGTGTTGGCCGCCGCCACCTTCGGCTCGAGCAGGTAGTTGATGAAGGCATAGGCCGCTTCCGGGTGCTTGGCATCCTTGGGGATGGCCAGCATGTCGAACCACTGCGGCGCGCCTTCCTTCGGGATCGAATAGGCCACGGTCACGCCGTTGGCCGCCTCGGCGGCGCGGTCGCGGGCCTGGATGATGTCGCCCGACCAGCCCACCACCAGGCAGGTGCCGCCGTTGGCCAGCGAGCCGACATACTGCGAGGAGTGGAAGTTCTGCACATACGGGCGGATGCCCTTGAGCAGGTCGGCGGCCTTCTGGATCACCGCCGGATCATGGCTGTGCGGGTCTTCGCCCAGGTAGTGCAGCGCGATCGGGATCATGTCGGCCGGGGTATCCAGGATCGTGATCCCGCAATCCTTCATCTTCGCGATGTTTTCCGGCTTGAACACCAGGTCCCAGCTGTTGGCGATCTCGGTGCTGCCGCCGAAACGCTCCTTGAGCATCTCCACGTTGTAGCCGATGCCGGTAGTGCCGATCATGTACGGCACGCCGTACTTGTTGTCCGGATCCTGCTGCGCGATGCGCTTCATCATCTCCGGATCGAGGTTGGCCAGGTTCGGGATCCTGCTCTTGTCCAGCGGCAGGAACACGCCCGCCTGGATCTGGCGGCCGAAGAAGTTCAGCGTCGGCACCACCACGTCATAACCACTGCCACCGGCCAGCAGCTTGGTTTCCACCATCTCGTCGCTGTCGAACACGTCGTAGGTCACCTTGGTGCCGGTGGCCTTCTCGAAATTCGGAATGGTGTCTTCGGCGATGTAATCGCTGTAGTTGTAGACGTTCAGCACCTTGCTGTCGTCCTGTTTTCCACCGCCGCAGGCGCTGAGCAGGGAGACGGCAACGCCGAGGGTGAGGATTCGCAGCTTCATTGGACGCTCCACGGGTCAGTGCGGGGTGGGGGAACCGGGCAGACCGGCCTGACGGGTGCCAGCCTACCGGGCAGCTGGCCATTTTCCCAGCACACCGCCCTCACGGCCATGCCTGATCGGGCGGCTGGCCGGGGTCAGACGTTCAGCAGCAGGAATTCCCGTTCCCAGGAGCTGATGACCCGGAAGAAGGTCTCGTATTCCTTGCGCTTGACCGACACATAGGCCCGGCAGAAACGCTCGCCGAGCATCTCGCGCAGCGCCGGGCACCCCTCCAGCCCGTCCAGCGCCTCGCCCAGCGAGCGTGGCAGGTCGTAACCGAGCTCCTTGGCGCTGCCGCTGACCGGCGCGGTCGGCGAGCCCTGCTCGCGGATGCCCAGCAGGCCGGCGGCCAGGGTGGCGGCAATGGCCAGGTACGGGTTGGCGTCGGAGCCGGCGAAGCGGCTTTCCACCCGCATGTTCTCCGGGGTGTCCATCGGTACGCGCAGGCCACAGGTGCGGTTGTCGAATCCCCAGTGGACGTTGCTCGGCGAGACCTCACCGAAGACCAGCCGACGGTAGGAATTCACGTTCGGCGCGAAGAACGCCATCGCCGCCGGCACGTACTTCTGCAGGCCCGCCAGGTAATGGCCGAACAGCGGACTGAACTCCTCGCCGCCACTGTCGCCACTGAACACGTTGTGGCCGTCGCTGATCCGCACCAGGCTCTGGTGAATATGCATGGCACTGCCCGGCTCGGTTTCCATCGGCTTGGCCAGGAAGGTGGCGTATACCCCGTGGCGCATGGCCGATTCGCGCATGGTGCGCTTGAACAGGAATACCTGGTCGGCCAGGTCCATCGCATTGGCGTGGGTGAAGTTGACTTCCAGCTGGGCCGCGCCGGATTCGTGGATCAGGGTGTCCACGTCCAGCTTCATGGCGTCGCAGTAGTCGTACATCAGGTCGAGGATCGGATCGAACTCGTTGACCGCGTCAATCGAGTACGACTGCCGCGCCGTTTCCGGGCGACCGGAGCGACCGGCCGGCGGCAGCAGCGGGAAATCCGGGTCGGTGTTCTTCTGCACCAGGAAGAACTCCAGCTCCGGTGCCACCACCGGGCGCAGGCCCAGTTCGGCGTACGCATCCAGTACCCGGCGCAGCACGTTGCGCGGGGCCAGCTCGTGCGGTTCGCCGTGCTTGGTGTAGCAGTCGTGGATGACCTGCGCGGTGGGGTCGGTCGCCCACGGCACCATGCGCACGGTATCCGGGTCCGGGCGCAGGATCATGTCCGAATCCGACGGCGAGGTCAGCTCGTAGTAGTCGTCGGGGAACTCGCCGGTAACGGTGGTGGCGAAGATGCCTTCCGGCAGGCGGGTGCCATAGTCGTGCGAGAACTTGTCGGCGGGGATGATCTTGCCGCGCGCATTGCCGGTGATGTCCGGGACCAGGCATTCCACCTCGGTGATGCGGCGCTCCTTGAGCCAGCGCAGCAGCGCGCTTTCCTCCGCGACCGGCGCGGCCGCCTTGCGTGACGGCGCCTTGCGCGACGGGGCGGCCGCCTTGCGCGACGGAGAAGCAGCTTTGCGCGGACGCGATCGGGTGGCCATGCGGGCACGTTACCCCTGCGCGCCGCACGGGCGCAACCGCGGTCCTCACCGCCCGGCCACCTGCCGTCCACGCCGGTTGCTGGCATGCTGTGCGCATGAGCGAGTCCGCGACGAGCACGGCCGGCCAGCCGCACGCACCCAGCTGGTATGCCGACAGCGTGCCGGCCCAGCCGTTGCGCCCTCCCCTGCGCGGCGAGCAGGCCACCGACGTGTGCGTGCTGGGGGCCGGTTACACCGGCCTGTCCACCGCGCTGTCGCTGGCCGAACGCGGTTACCGGGTCACGGTACTGGAGGCCCAGCGGGTCGGCTGGGGCGCGTCGGGCCGCAACGGTGGCCAGGCCATCGTCGGCTACGGCTGCGAGGTGGATACCCTGGAGCGGCTGGTGGGCAACGCCGACGCCCGCCTGCTGTTCGACTACTCGCGCGAAGGCATGGCGCTGCTGCGGCAGCGCCTGCAGCGGTACGCGATCGCCTGCGACTGGCGCGAGGGCCACGCCAGCGTGCCGATCAGCGCACGCCAGGAGCGTGGGCTGCGGCGCGGCCTGCTGACGCTGGCCGAGCGTTATGACTATCCCCTGCGGTGGTGGGACCGCAGCACCCTGCGCCAGCAGCTGGACAGCCCGCGCTACCGAGGTGCGATGTTCGACGCCGCCAGCGGCCACCTGCACCCCTTGGCCTACGCACAGGGGCTGGCGCGCGCCGCGGAAAGCCTGGGCGTGGTGATCCACGAAGCCAGTCCGGTACTGGCGCTTACGCGCGGCCCACGCCCGCAGCTGCGCACCGGCAACGGCGCGGTCAGCGCCAACCAGGTGGTGATCGCCGGCAATGCCTGGCTGCAGGGCATCGCGCCGGAACTGGAACGCCGGATCATGCCGGTGGGCACCTATATCGGCGCCAGCGCGCCACTCGGCGCAGCGCGCGCCCGCGACCTGATCCGCAACGACATGGCGGTGGCCGATGTCAGCTGGGCGCTGGACTACTTCAAGCTCAGCGCCGACCACCGGCTGCTGTTCGGCGGCCGCGCCAGCTATTCGGCGCTGCCGCCGCCGAACCTGCGCGGGGTGATGACCCGACGCATGCACCAGGTGTTCCCGCAGCTGGCCGACGTGGGCATGGAACAGGTCTGGGGCGGCTACGTGGACATCACCCGCAACCGGGCCCCGCATTGGGGCCGGCTGACGCCCACGGTGTATTTCGCCCAGGGTTTCTCCGGCCACGGCGTGGCAGCGACCGGCCTGGCAGGGGCGGTGATCGCCGAGGCCATTGCCGGGCAGAACGAACGCCTGGATGTGTTCGAGCGCATTCCGCACCGGCCCTTCCCCGGCGGACGCCTGCTGCGCACGCCGCTGCTGGTGGCGGCGATGTCCTGGTACAAGCTGCGCGATGTGCTGGGATGAATGGAAGTTGCCACGCAGGGCGTGGCACTACGGTTTCTTGACAGCGCCTCACAGATCCGAAGATTGACCCTAAAGTCGCGCGTGAAGACGCCGATATGGTTTCCGACCCTCTCGGATATCGAGCGTACGCACCATGCCGGTACTGTTTCAGGGCGCTTTCGACAGCGACCCCGGTGATGACCTCCCCCAGCGGATCCTGCTGGTGGAGAACTCGCGCACGTTCACCACGATGCTCAAGGAGGCCATCGAGCAGCGGCTAGAGTTGCCGGTGTCGGTGGCGACCTCGCTGGCCGAGGCCGGGCGGCTGCTGGATGAGGAACAGGGCTGGTTCCTGGTGCTGACCGGGCTGGTGCTGGCCGATGGCGACCGCGACAACGTGGTGGAGTACTTCCTGTCGCGCGGACTGCGCACGGTCGTGGTCAGCGGCGTGTACGACGAGGACCTGCGCAAGCGGGTGCTGCAGCAACAGATCATCGATTACGTGCTGAAGAACACCCCGGGCAGCATCGACTACCTGGTATGGCTGGTGCAGCGCCTGGAGCGAAACCGGCGTATCGCCGCGCTGGTGGTGGACGATTCGATGTCCGCACGCCTGTATGCCGCCTCGCTGCTGCGCATGTACGGCCATGAGGTGTACGAGGCCGCCGACGGCGCCGAAGGCCTGAAGGCGATCGAGGCGCATCCGGCGATCCGGCTGGCCGTGGTCGACCAGGAAATGCCGGGCATGGAAGGGGTGGAATTCACCCGCCGGCTGCGCACCCTGCGTTCGCGCGACAAAGTGGCGGTGATCGGCATCTCCGGCAACACCGACCCGTCGCTGATCCCGCGCTTCCTCAAGAACGGTGCCAACGACTTCCTGCGCAAGCCGTTTTCGCGCGAGGAGTTCTTCTGCCGGGTGTCGCAGAACGTCGACCAGCTCGAGCTGATCGGCACCCTGCAGGACCTGGCCACCCGCGATTTCCTGACCGGCCTGCCGAACCGCCGCTGCTTCCTTGAACAGAGCCAGCGCCAGCTGCCGCAGCTGCAGCTGAACGGCGAACAGGTCGCCGTGGCGATGATCGACATCGACCACTTCAAGCACATCAACGACACCCACGGCCATGAAGCCGGCGATGACGCCCTGCGCGCGGTAGCCGCCGCCGTGGCCGACCACGCGCGCGAACAGGACCTGATCGCCCGCTTCGGTGGCGAGGAGTTCTGCCTGCTGGTACCGGGGCTGGAAGAGGACGAGGCGGTTGGCTACTTCGAGATCCTGCGCCAGCGAGTGGCCGCGCTGCAGGTCGAACTGGGCCACACCACCCTGCGCATGACGGTCAGCATCGGCCTGTGCTGCCTGCGCGCGCAGGGCGATTCCCTGCACGGGCTGATCTCCGAGGCCGACCGCCAGCTGTACCTGGCCAAGGCTGCCGGGCGCAACCGGGTATGCAGCACGGGCGTGGCCACTGCCGCGCGCGAACCCGCGCTGGTGCCTTGATCGAGATCAACGCAGGGTCGCCCCGTCCTGCCTAGAGTCGTTCCCAGCGAACAGCACAGGGAACGCAGCATGGCACTTCTGCTCTGGCAGGACGACCTGAACATCGGCATCGAGGTGATCGACCACCAGCACATGCGGATCGTGGAGATGCTCAACCACCTGCACGTGGCGCAGACCAGCCTGCACAAGGTGGCCGTGGCCGAGGTGATCGACGAGCTGGTGGACTACACCATGTCGCACTTCGCCTTCGAGGAAGAACTGATGGAGGAAGCCGGCTATCCGTTCTGCGCCGCGCACAAACGCGTGCACGAGATTTTCGGCAAGCGCGTGGCCGAGTACCGGCTGCGCTTCCAGGCCGGCGAGGACGTCACCGACGAGCTGCGCACCATGCTCTCGCGCTGGCTGTTCAACCACATCCGCGGCGACGACAAGGCCTATGCCGGGTCGGTCAAGCAGCACCTGAACCAGTTCGCCCGCGACCACCAGCAGGGCAGCTGGCTGGGGCGCACGCTCAAGCGGATCTTCCGCTGACCCGCTGCGGGCGGCCCATGGCCAGCAGCGCCAGGATGGTCACTACCGCGGTCAGGCACAGGTAGTAGCCGACCGCGACCAGACCGAAGCGCCCGGCCAGCCACGTCGCCACATAGGGTGCCGGCGCGGCGCCGAGGATGCCGGCCAGGTTGAACGACAGCGAGGCGCCGGTGTAGCGCACCTGCACCGGGTAGATCTCGGCCAGGAAGGTGCCGCAGGGACCATAGGTCAGCCCCATCAGGAACAGCCCCAACGCCAGGAACCCGACCACCAGCCACGGGTGGCCGGCCTGGAACAACGGTGCGAACAGCACGCCGAAGCCGAGGATCAGGCCGCTGGCCACGATCATCGTGCGCCGGGTGCCCCAGCGGTCGCCGTAGCGGGCCGATAGCGGGATGCCGGCGGCGAAGAACAGGATGCCGACCATCTGCAGCAGCAGGAACTGTTCGCGGCTGTAGCCCAGCACGGTGGTGCCATGGCCCAGGGTGAACACCGTCATCAGGTAGAACAGCACGAAGGTGGCGAACGCGCCCAGCGTACCCAGCAGCAGCGTGCGCGGATGATGCCGCAGCACCGTCCACATCGGCAGGCGCACGCGCTCGTTGCGCTCCAGCGCGGCCTTGAACTGCGGGGTCTCATGGATGTTCAGGCGCACCCACAGGCCCACCGCCACCAGCAGCGAACTGGCCAGGAACGGCACGCGCCAGCCCCACTGCAGGAAGTCCGCATCGCTCATGGCGCGGCCGAGCAGCAGGAAGATACCGGCCGACAGCAGGAAGCCCAGCGGCGCGCCGAGCTGCGGGAACATGCCGTACCACGCGCGCTTGCCCGGCGGTGCGTTCTCGGTGGCCAGCAGCACCGCCCCACCCCATTCGCCGCCCAGCCCCAGGCCCTGGCCGAACCTGCACAACGCCAGCAGCGCCGGGGCCAGCAGGCCGATGCTGGCATGCGTGGGCAGCAGCCCGATCGCCACGGTGGAGATGCCCATGGTCAGCAGTGCCGCGACCAGGGTGGCCTTGCGCCCGATCCGGTCGCCATAGTGGCCGAACACCGCCGAGCCCACCGGCCGCGCGATGAAGGCCACGGCGAAGGTCGCCAGCGACTGCAGCAGCGCGGCGCCCTCGCTGCTGTCGGGAAAGAACAGGTGCGGAAACACCAGCACCGCCGCCGTGGCGTAGATGTAGAAGTCGAAGAACTCGATGGTGGTCCCGATCAGGCTGGCCAGCAGCACACGGCGGGGCGAATTGACGGCAGGGACAGCGGCGGGAGTCGACATCGTTCACGTGCGGGAAGAACAGCTGACCGATTCTGCCATGGGCGCAGCGCCGGCCGGCGGTATGGTTGCAGCAGCAACGGATGCGCGACCGGCGGGTACAATGGTCGGTCACGTCCCGCCTGCGTACCCGATTGCATGGAAATCGTCGTCAAAGAAGAACTCAAGGCCTACATCGACCCGCTGACCGCCGACGAGCACGAGGCGCTGGAGCGCAGCATCCTGGCCGAGGGTTGCCGCGATGCGTTGGTGTTGTGGAACGACGTGCTGGTGGACGGCCACAACCGCTACGGCATCTGCCAGAAACACGGCCTGCCGTTCCAGACCGTACAGAACACCCGCTTCCAGTCGATGGACGACGTGCATCTGTGGATGATCGAACAGCACCTGGGCCGGCGCAGCGTGTCCGACTTCCAGCGCGGCGTGCTGGCGCTGCGCAAGCGCGACATCCTGGCCGAGCGCCACCGCATCGAGCAGGCCCAGCTGCAGCGCGAAAGCGACGGCGAGATCGCCGACGCCACGCCCGAGGGCGATGAGGACAGCCCGCCGTGGGCGCCGGCACCGAAGGTCAGCCGTGCCGAGATGGCGCGTGAAGCGCGGCTCAGCAGCAACCAGGTGACGATGATCGAACGCATCCACAAGCAGGCGGCGCCGGAACTGGTGGAGGCGGTAAGGAGCGGGGTGATCTCGATCAGTGCGGCGGCGGCGGTGGCCGACCTGCCGGAAGAGGAACAGCGCGCGGCGGCGGTGGCGGGCAAGGATGAGCTGAAGCAGGCCGCCAAGCGTGTGCGCGATGCCCGGCGCAAGCCGCGCAAACCGGTGCAGGAGGTGCTGCACGACGCCGATACCGGGCTGGAGGTCGACCCCAGCCGCGAAGCGGAAATCGCCGAGGCGCTCGACGCCCTGGGCGAAGGCCCGGCCGAACTGCGCCAGCGGGTGGTGGCGCTGACACTGGAAAACGACGCACTTCGGGCCCAGTTGGCGGCACTTCGCCGGCAGGTCAGCGAATCGCCCTGATCCGCGTAGCCGGCCAACGGCCGGGGTGCGCGTCATCGCCTGCGCGCTGCCGCCCCACGATTTGCTTCGCAAACCGCGGGCCCCGCAATTTTGCACCCAAACCCCCGCCGCTTCGCGGCTGCCCCCTGACTCAGGGGGCCTCAAGCACCCAGTGTTCGCATCCAGACGGATAGACTGCCGGGATGAACAGCACGCCATCGGTTGACCCCCGCCGCGCCCAGCTGCGCCGCCTCAAAGCCATTGCCCTGGCGATGTTGCTGGCCATGCTGGTCGGCTTCGTGGTCAGCCACCTCAACGGCGAACGCGGTATCTGGGCCTGGGTGTCCGCGTTCTGCGAAGCCGCGGCGGTGGGTGCACTGGCTGACTGGTTCGCGGTGGTCGCGCTGTTCCGACGCCCGTTGGGGCTGCCGATTCCGCATACCGCGATCATCCCGCACAGCAAGGAACGCATCGCCGACAGCCTGGCCGTGTTCGTGCGCGACCAGTTCCTCGAACCGCAGGCGCTGCTTGCGCGGTTGCAGGTCTTCGATCCGGCCAGCCGGCTCGGCAGCTGGCTGGCCGACCCGGAACGCTCGAAGATGCTCGCCGACATGGCCCGCGGCTGGGCCCTGCAGGCGCTGGATTTCCTCGACGAAGCCGCCGTCCGGCGCAGCATCCAGGGCTTCGTGGTCGAACAGCTGCGGCAGTGGAATGCCGCCGCTACCGCCGGTGAACTGCTGGGCCTGCTCACCGCCGACAACCGCCACCAGCGGGTGCTCGACGAAGGCCTGACCCGGATCAGCCAGTGGATGGACAACGAGGCCGTGCGACAGCGCGCGTCCGAGCTGATCGTGCGCTACATCCAGCGCGAATGGCCGAAGCTGGCCAGCACGGTGAACTGGGTCAAGCCGATCGACGAGATCGGCGACAGCCTGGCCGAACGCATGGCGCATGCGGTGCTGGCCGAACTGCAACAGATCCTGGCCGAACCGGAGCACCCACTGCGCAGGGATTACGAGGTATGGCTGGGCGACTACATCCAGCGCCTGCGCCATGATCCGGCGCTGGCCGAAAAGGTCGAGCAGCTCAAGCAGCAGGTGATCGACCACCCGGCCGTGCAGGAGTATGTGCAGGGGCTGTGGGCGCGCATCCATGCCAGCCTGCGCGCCGACCTGTCCAGCGCCGACTCGGCACTGGGCGGGCACCTGCAGCGCAGCCTGGGCAAGATCGGCCGCGCGCTGCAGGACGACCCCTCGTTGCGCGAGGCCTTGAACCAGCACCTGATGGACGGCGCCGAGCGCCTGACCAGCCGCCTGCGCGAGGGCGTGACCACCCACATCGCGCAGACCGTGAAGGGCTGGGACGAACGGCACCTGGTGGAGCAGTTGGAGCTGAGCGTCGGCCGCGACCTGCAGTTCATTCGTTTCAACGGGACCCTGGTCGGCGGTCTGATCGGGTTGCTGCTGCACGCGCTGACGGTGTGGATGCAGTGGTAGTTCGTCACGACCAACGGTCGTGACCTACCGGTATCGGCATCCCATCCGCCCGGTCACGACCGGGCGGATGGTTGACAGTTTGCCCGGGTGAAACTGCGATGTGGTTCGCGTATTCTGCCGCGCATTCAGGGCTGGAGTGGCCCGCGGGGGGAACCATGCGAAGGACGATCGTGACGTTGGCGCTGTGCGCGCTGGCCTGCAATGCCCATGCCGGGCGCGTGTACAAGTGCGCGGTGGGCGGCCAGACCGCCTACCAGACCGTGCCCTGCGCGCCCGAACACGACACCGGCGTGACCCGGCCGATCACCCGGGACCCGAACCTGAGCTGGGAAGAGCGCACCCGCGCCCAGCGCGAGCTTTACGATGCCCGCCGCCGCATGCAGGCCGACGCCGGCCGTGGCCAGCCGCCGGTGCGCGGCACGGTGATCGACGGCGCCGCCGATCCGGAACAGTGCCAGGAACTGCGCTCACGACGGGACTTCAGCGAGGCGTTCGGCCGCGCGCCCCCCAAGCACATCAACGACCAGATCGCCAAGGCCTGTTCTTCGCGCTGAACTCCATCTACCCCGCCACCGCCCGCACCGCTTCCACCAGCGCCTGCATCTGCGCCGGGGTGCTGAAGATGCCCGGGGTGGCGCGGATGCAGGCGCCGGAGGCAAGGCCGCCGCGGGCCAGCACGAACACGCCCGACTGCTGCAGCATTCGCTCGGCGGTGGCGGTGTTGGCCGCCATGCCATGCTGGCCGCGCAGGCGGAATGCGGCGATGGCGCTGGACAGGCGCGGGTCGGATGAGGCCAGCAGTTGCACGCGTGGGTCGTCGCGCAGCGCATCCAGCCACTGGTTGCGCAGGCGCAGCAGGCGCGCACGCTTGTTGGCCACGCCGATCCGCTCGTGCAATTCCAGCGCGAGCGGCAACGCCAGGAACGTCGCAAAATTGACCGTGCCGGTATGCACGCGCGAATCGATGACGTCGGTGTCGGCCTCGCCCATGTAGGGATCGATGTCGTGCAGCCGACCTTGGCGGATGTAGACCGCCCCGGCCCCCACCGGCGCGCCGATCCATTTGTGCAGGTTGATGCCGATGAAGTCCACGTCCAGTTCGCGCAACGGGGTATCGATCTGGCCGATGCCATGCGCGGCATCCAGCACCACGTCCGCGCCGGCGGCACGAGCCAGCGCGCTGATCTCGGCCACCGGTAACAGCAGGCCGTGACGATGGCTGACCTGGGTGAGCAGCAGCACGCGCGTGCGCGGGTAACGCGCCAGCGCCTGCCGGTACGCGTCGACGATGGCGTCGTGGTCGAAGGGCTCGGGCAGTGCGATGCTCCGGGCCTGCACCCCCCGCCGTTCCTGCAGCCAGTGCATCGCCGCGATGACGCTGTCATGGTCGGTGTCCGCATACAGCACCGTGTCGCCCGGCGACAGGCCGCGGTAGCCCCCGATCAGTATCTGCATCGCCTCGGTCGCGCCCCGCGTCAACGCGATCTCGTTGCTGTCCACGCCGAGCGCCTCGGCCAGTCGTGCCCGCGCCTGTTCCAACAGCGGAGGGAACGCGCGCCGGCCGAACCACGCATTGTCGCGGTTCGCCAGCGCGGCGGCCTGCTGGAAGGCCTGCAACACCGGACGTGCCATCGAGCCCCAGTAGCCATTGTCGAGCATGACCACCTCGTCGGTGAGGTGGTACTGCGCGGCGACCTGCGCCCACCAGTGCTCGTCGGCTGCCAGTTCGGCCGGGCTGCGCCCACCGGGATCGGGAAGCCTCACGTTGGCGAGGCCGGATGCATCGTGGTTGTCCATGCGCGGAGTATTGCAGCCACCGTGGCAAGATCCGGTAACGCTGCGCCTTCTGATCTTGCCGCAGCCAATGATAATGACTATCATTCCCGCATTGAATGTCCTCCTGGTGCGTTCGGAGCGCCTGATGGCTGCGCCGATGCGTGCGCCGGTTGGCCATGATCTCCAGGGATACCCCGCCCCGTGCGGCGGCTTGGCCAAGGATGGCCACCCTCTCCTGTCACCGGCTGCGGCCGGTGATGTCCGTTGTTCGATCCGACATTGCAGGTTTTCGTGGACAGCACGCCAATTGGCAGCGGCTCCGCCCGCTTCGGTGGATTCCTCTCCCGCCCCTGGCTGGGCGTCCTGTCGCGCTCGCTGGCCGCCATCGTCGGTGGCTACGCACTGGCCGCGACCTGCGCGATGTTCTTCGCCGTGGCGCTGCCGATCGCACGCGCGCAGGCCGTGTTGACCGGCATGCTGGTGGCGATCGTGCTGTGCGCGTGCGCCGCCCTGTGGGCGTTCGCCACCCGCACTGCGCTGCGTGCATGGATCGGCATCGGCGTGCCCACCGCGCTGTTCTGGCTGGGCACGCTGGCCATGGGAGCACGCGCATGAAGAACGGATTCCGCCAGTCCATGGCCTGGTTGCATACCTGGACCGGACTGCTGGTTGGCTGGCTGCTGCTGCTGATCTTCATGGCCGGTACCGCCAGCTATTACCGCGAGGAAATCAGCCGCTGGATGCGCCCGGAGCTGCCGCGCAGCAGCGTCGACAACGAGGTCGCCGCCGCGCGCGCCATCGCGTTCCTGCAGCACAAGGCGCCGCAGGCCGAAAGCTGGAACGTGACCCTGCCCGATCCGCGCAACCCGGACATGCGCATGTTCTGGCGCAATCCCGAGTCGATGGTGAAGCCGCCTGTGGAGGGCGAAAAGCGCCGGCGCGGCGGCGGCCGCTTCGGCGACGCCACGGTGGACCCCGCCAGCGGCGAGGAAGTGGCGGCGCGCGAAACCCGCGGCGGCGATTTCTTCTACCGCCTGCATTTCGACCTGCACTACATCCCGGTGCTGTGGGCGCGCTACCTGGTGGGGTTCTGCGCGATGTTCATGCTGGTGGCGATCATCACCGGGGTGATCACCCACAAGAAGATTTTCAAGGACTTCTTCACGTTCCGGCCCGAAAAGGGGCTGCGGTCGTGGCTGGATTTCCACAACGTCAGCGCGGTGATGGCCCTGCCCTACCACGCCATGATCACCTACACCGGCATTGTCACGCTGATGTTCATGTACCTGCCGCAAGGGGTGAGCGTGGCCTATCCCAAGGACGAGGACGCGTTCTTCAGCGAGGCCTTCGCGCGCCTGGCCGATCCCGCCGACCCCGCCGAAGGGCGCGCTGCGGCGCTGCCGATCCAGCAGTTGCTGGACAGCGCGCGGGCTGAATGGAAGGGTGCAGAGGTCAGCGGCTTCACCGTGTTCCATCCCGGCGCGGGCAACGCCGTGATCGACATCTACCAGCGCGACGGCAATCGGTTGTCGATCGACACGCCGTCGCTGCGCTACAGCGCGGTGACCGGTGCGCTGGCGGACACCAGCCCCGTGCCGGGCGGCGCCACCCATACCCGAGGGGTGATGTATGGCCTGCACCTGGCGCGATTCGCCGACTGGGGCCTGCGCGCGCTGTTCTTCCTGTCCGGGCTGGTCGGCTGCCTGATGGTGGCCAGCGGCGTGGTGCTGTGGGCGGTCAAGGAGCGCCCCAAGCACGCCAAGGCCGGCAGGATCGGCTTCGGCCTGCGGCTGGTGGATGCCCTCAACATCGGCGCCGTGGCCGGCCTGCCGATCGCATTTGCCGCGTACTTCTGGGGTAACCGGTTGCTGCCGCTGGAAATGGCGGAACGCGCCGACGCAGAAGCCAGCGTGTTCTTCTATGCCTGGGGTGCCGCCCTGCTGGCGGCCTTCCTCTGGCCCAAGCGGTTGATGTGGGCCTGGCAGCTGTACCTGGGTGCGGCCTTGTTCGCTCTGATCCCCGTGATCAATGTGCTCACCACCGATGCACATCTGGGCGTAACCCTGCGCACCGGCGACTGGGCGCTGGCCGGGTTCGACCTGGTGATGCTCGCCTTCGGCGCGATGCTGGCGTACTGCGGCCTGCGCATGCAGCGTTGGCAGCCTGCGCTGAGCGCGGCCGAGAAGAAGCGGCGCCAAGCCGCTGCCCTTGCCGCCACCGCGAATACCGCCGAGGCCAGCGCATGATGCTGCTGGCGCTCACATTGAACTTTTCTGCGTTCACCGCACTGTCGCTGGCGATGGAAAAGCACCAGCTCGACCTGCACGGCAAGGCGCATGCCGGCCCCGCGCGCATGCGGCTGTGGCGTTGGCTGGGTTGGACATTGCTGGCGACCGCGTTCGGCATCTGCGTGGCCGACCACGGCTGGGCCGCCGGCCCGGTGCTGTGGCTGGGCGCGATGACAATCAGCGGCCTGCTGATCGCCTTCGGACTGTACCCGTGGCGGCCGCGCTGGATCGCGCCGCTGGCGTGGGCGCTGCCGGTACTGGGGCTGGCCGCCGCCGCGCTGTAGAGCCGACTGTCAGTCGGCTGCTCTTCCGGTGGCAACGGGAACTCAAGTGCAAACCGACTAACAGTCGGCTCTACATCACGCCCCGTAACGCCTCAACTCCCAGGCGCGGTGGATGCGCGGGTTGCGTTCGAAATCCTCGCCGATGGTGTCGGCGGAAATCTCACGGCACTCGGCAAATTCCTTGATCGCTTCTTCGTCCAGCTTGAAGCGGCGGAAGTTGTTGGAGAAATACAGCACCCCTTCCGGGCTCAACCGCGCCACGGCGGCCCGCAGCAGCCGCACGTGCTCGCGCTGCACGTCGAAATCCTCGGCGCGGGCGGAGTTGGAGAAGGTCGGCGGATCGCAGAAGATCACGTCGAAACGGTGCCGCTCGGCTTCCAGCCAGGCCAGCGCATCGGCCTGGATCAGCTGGTGCTGGCTGCCGCCCTTGCCGTTCAGTGCCAGGTTGTCGGCACACCACTGCAGGTAGGTGCCGGACAGGTCCACGCTGGTCGTGGACGCCGCACCCGCCACCGCCGCCTGCACGCTGGCCACGCCGGTGTAGCAGAACAGGTTGAGGAAGCGCTTGCCCTGCGCTTCCCTGGCCATGTGCCAGCGCAGCGGGCGGTGGTCCAGGAACAGGCCGGTGTCGAGGTAGTCGAACAGGTTCACCCGCAGCAGCGCGTCGTTCTCGCGCACCAGCACGAACTCGCCACGCTGCTCGAAGCGGCCGTACTTGCTGCCGCCCTTGCCGCGCTCGCGCGACTTCAGCGCCACCTGCTCGGCCGGCACCTGGAACACCTCGCGCGCAGCCGACAGCAGCTCATTGCGGCGACGGCGTACGTCGACGTCGGGGATGGTGGCCGGCGCGGCGTATTCCTGCACGTGCAGGAAGGTGCGGCCGGCGCCGCCATCTTCCTGGTAGACGTCGATGGCCGCGGCGTACTCGGGCAGGTCCGCGTCATACACGCGGTAGCAGGTGACCTGCTCGCGCGCCTTCCAGGTCTTGAACTTGCGGATGTTCTTGCGCAGCCGGTTGGCTACCATCTGCGCGCCCTCGCTGAGTTCGCGCGGCTGGCCTGCGTTCTCACGCTGCGGCACGGCAATGGGGTCGCACACGATCAATGCGCACTCGATGGCGCCGTTGAACAGCTGGTACTTCTTGTTCGCGCGCAGGCCGGTGGCGAAGGCCAGTTCGGCGCTGCCGCACAGCAGGCTGGCGCGCCACTGCGGCACCGCGCGCTTGAGCGCATCGCCGAGGCGGCGGTACAGCACCGCGTCGGCGGCCAGGCGTTCGTCATAGGGCGGGTTGCACACCACGCAGCCGGTTTCCTGCGGCGGCACCTGCACGTCGGCCACGTCGCGCACGCCGAACCAGATCGCCTCGGCCACACCGGCGGTTTCGGCGTTCTCCTTCGCCGCGCGGATCGCATGCGGGTCGATGTCGCTGCCGTGGATGACCTGCTTGAGCGCGGCGCGCCCGGCCTGCTCGCGGGTGCGCGCGTCGGCCATCAGGGCGTTCCAGGCATCACGATCAAAGCCCAGCCAGCGGCTCGGCGGAATGCTGCCATGGCGCTGCAGGCCCGGGGCCACATCGGCCGCCATCAACGCGCCCTCGATCAGCAGCGTGCCGCTGCCGCACATGGGGTCGAGCAGGCCACCGCCTTCGGCGTGGATCTTGGGCCAGTTGGCCCTCATCAGCACCGCCGCAGCCAGGTTCTCCTTCAGCGGGGCTTCGTTCTGCGCCATGCGCCACCCGCGCCGGTGCATCGGACCGCCGCCGAGGTCGATCGAGATCGAGGCACGACCCTTGCGCAGCGACAGGTTGATGCGCACGTCCGGGAACTCGGTATTCACCGACGGCCGCTCCAGGCCCTGCGCGCGCAGGCTGTCGACCACGCCGTCCTTGACCCGCTGCGCGGCGAAGCGCGCGTGGGTGATCTCGGTACCGGACACATGCGCGTCCACCGACAGGGTCAACTCCGGGCTGATGTGCTGGTGCCACGGCATCGACGAAACGCCCTGGTACAGCGATCCCTCGTCGGGGCAGTCGAATTCGGCCAGGGGCCACAGCACCCGGCTGGCCAGGCGCGACCACAGCACCACCTTCAGCGCCTGCGGCAGCTCGCCCTCGGCATTGACGCCGGAAATGGTGGCGGTGGCCCGGGGCAGGCCCAGCGCCAGCAGTTCGTCGGCGAGCAGGTACTCCAGGCCCTTGGCGCAGGAAACAAAGAATTTCACGGGATCGGTATCGCAGGTCAGCAGGGAGGGGGTGCCCACGGGCGCCGCAGGCGGCCCGGGCGCAGGCGCCAGACCCCGCATTGTACGTGACCGGGCCGCGCGGCCGCGTAGAGCCGGGCCCTGCGCGGCTGCTCGACCGGCCATGGTAATGCTGCGGGGCAGAGCCCCGCCCTGCCGGGCAACACGCAGCGGGGCAGAGCCCCGCTCTACGGGAGGGTGGCCAGCAGGGCCTCGAAGGCCTGCGCCGAGGCGTCCACGTGGTGGTTCAGGCGATGGCCGTCATCCACCAGCAGCAGCCGCGCCGAGCGCGCCTGCGCCCACGCGATCACATCGGCGGCGGGAATCAGTTCGTCGTGCCAGGCGTGCACCACGCTGGTCGGCACGCGCGCGGCGTCCAGGGCCGGCATCGGTCCCATCCGGGTCGGCGGCACCATCAGGAACAGGCCCCGGGTCGGCACCTGCAGCGAGGCAATCGCGGAAATGTAGGCCCCCAGCGACGAACCTGCCAGCACCACCGGGCCCTGCGCGGCGGCAACGCCGGCGCGCTCGACCAGCCGCTGCAGGCGGGCGCGTACATCGCCGACGCTGCTGACCTCGCGCAGTGCGTCCAGATCGGTGTAGTCGGGGCGTTCGTGGGTCCAGCCCAGGCGCTCGGCGACCTCGGCCAAGGCCGTCACCTTGGTGGCGTCGGGACCGCTTTCAAAGCCATGGGACAGGATGCAGTGGCCGCGGCTCATGCGGCCACCGGCCGGAAATCGATGTAAGCGTTCATGCCTGAATGCTAGCATCGGCGCATGCCCGACCGCGCCCCGCCCCGCATCGATTCGCAGCCGCTGCCCTACGTGGCGCAGCTGGGCGGGCGCGCGCCGGCCGACGTCGATCTGGTGGTGATCCACTGCACCGAACTACCCGACCTGGCCATGGCGCGCAGCTACGGTGAACGCGTGCTGTACGACAGCGGCAGCGGCAACAGCGGGCACTATTACATCGACCGCGACGGCAGCATCGTGGAGTACGTGCCGGTGCACCGGATCGCCCACCATGTCAGCGGCTACAACCCGCGTTCGATCGGCATCGAGCTGGTCAACACCGGCCGCTACCCGCACTGGCTGGACTCGCGCAACCAGGCCATGGACGAGCCGTATCCCGACCCGCAGATCGACGCGTTGATCGACCTGCTGCAGCACCTGTGCGCCACCCTGCCCGGCCTGCGCCACATCGCCGGGCACGAAGCACTGGACACCCGGGAAGAAGTGGCCAGCGACGATCCGGACCGGCGTGTAGCGCGCAAGCGCGACCCGGGCCCGTTGTTCCCGTGGCCACGGGTGCTGGCGGCGGTGACGCTGAGTCCGCT